>NZ_CP028923.1:2104545-2412727 GCF_005166025.1 Mangrovivirga cuniculi | reverse complement strand
ATTTAGTTCTTCTTAATATATAAAAAAATAAAAGAAAAATTAAATTAAATATTAAAAAAATTATAAAAACGAAATTTTAGTTAATTGATTGAAGGGTTTACCCATAAATGACTAAACCAACACCAATCTCCGTTACTATTTTTTGCTGTTAAAGTATAAAGGGTCCTTCGTCTTAGGAGTATAGAAGATGAAGCCTTTAGTTCCACTTCGATAATATTTTTTATAGTATCATTTTGAATTGACATTTCACATTCTGCACCTTGTATAAAACACTGTATTTCATCAGATTTTATAGCATCTCCCTGAATTTTAAGTTCCAAAACAGGCTGTGGGATACTTTTAGAAATGATCTGATCAGAAGGTTTTTCACCAATTATTTTAAGTGGTTTCATATTAGCTTTCGATATAAAACTGTTAATGTCGGCATAAGATTCTGACATAGGAAACCTGGGGCATTCCATTAAATCCGTATCTGAATATATTACTCCGGAGTTCTGAGCTGCAGCACCCTTAAATCCTAACTTTTTTACAATTGCTTTCATCTCATTATCATATTCACCAAACGGATAAGCAAAAGTTTCTGGTTTATGTCCAAGTTTGACTTCGAAAAGCTGTTGAGAAATCGTTATTTCCTTTTCAAATTCAGTATACCTGTCTTCAGGATCAATATTAAGAAAATATTCGTGTGTGTGAGTATGATTCCCTATTTCTACTCCTTCATTATTGGCCTTATTTATTTCACCCCATGTCATATAATCCTTACCTCCTACACTCTCAGAATTGACAAATAAAGTAGCCGGAAAATCATACTTTTTTAAAAGAGGTAAACCATTATTAAAAAAACTCTTATACCCATCGTCTATAGTGATTACAGCCACTTTTTTATTTTCAGAACCAGACTTTATATAATCAAGTGCTTCAGAAAATGTCACCACTTCAAAATTATTATCTTTTAAGTATTTAAGATGAGCCTCGAAATCTGATAATGATATATTAGTTGAGGGAAATCGGTGATCGCCAAACCTGTGGTAAACAAAGCAAACTACGTCCTTATAAACTTCGTTAGTTATGGATTCGTAAGTTATTAACCTCTTTTTAGTTTGATTATCACAACCGGTAATAAGAAAAAATAAGAAGAGAAATAAATTAGCGACTAATAATATATTCTTCATTAATTTTATAATTATCATACCTGGTTAATTCATTCTGGTCTATTATCCTATTCAACTGATTTACATAGGCCATTCCTCTTTCAGAATAACGATTTAACAGAGGTAATAATTCATCTATATCATCAGTATTCTTCCTTTTCTCTCTGAACTTTTTATATGCGAAAGACCTTCCGATCGTAATAAAATAATCATTAATAGATTGTGATATGTTATTATACTTCCTCAAAAAAACGTTAGAACCAATAGCCGGAATCCTGGGCTCTTTCGGATCAAATGACCAGATTCCAAAAAGATTATTTGCCTCGTTAAAGAACCTGGAACTTCCCCATCCACTTTCTACTGCAGCTTGTGCCATCACAATGCTTGTCGGATGTACATTCATTCTATCAATCAGGTCGGTAATATTTTCAGCATTAAATTTTTCAATTTGCTGATAATAAAAAGTTGAATCTGAATTGTTCCATCTCTTTTTGTCACTTAACTTTTTAATCTTATTCTGATCCCGGGTAATGAAGTATTTTGAAATTAAAATAGCCGGTAAAACGACCTGGATGAATTTATCTTTTGATTCTTCGACAGGCAAAGAAGATAAAATCTCTGTATTTTTATATAAAATGGGGTCAACAATTGAATCCTCAGGCTCTACAATATCATCAGGAGTATTTATCTCAACCGAAATAGTTCTGAGTATCTTTTCTTCATCACTACATGATGAAAAAACAAGGATCAAAAGCACTAATAACCAGTATGATTTATTCATTAACAATTATAGTTCAACACAAATCTATTCAATTGTATGGAACGTCTAAATGAAATCTTTATTTCATTTTAACAAGTTCCGGTTACCCTTTCAAAAAATTATACAAAAATATCTGTCAGATTATAGGTTTAAATCAGCTTTACAGCATTAAATTTTTGTTATATTTAATGTAATTCATCTATCAACAATTAATTATAAAACCATGAATATTTTCGAAACAATCAGAGAGGATCATGAAAAGCAACGAACCCTGCTCGACATTCTTGTAAAAACCGAAGGAGACAGTGACGGAAGGCGGGAGATCTTTGAAAAAGTGGATAAAGAACTAAATAATCATGCCGAAGCTGAAGAAAAATACTTTTATGTTCCATTAATGGAAGCAGACATGACGAGAGATAAATCCCGGCATAGCATTGCAGAGCATCATGATATCGAAGAATTAGTCGAAGAATTACGTGAAAAGGATTTCAGTTCTCCAGGATGGTTAACTACCGCTAAAAAATTAAAAGACCAGGTAATACATCATTTAGACGAAGAGGAACAGGAAGTTTTTCAGATGGCAGGTAAAGTTTTATCTGACACCCAAAAAAACGAACTAGCTACTTCTTTCAGAGAAATGAGAAACAGGCTGGATAATAATTAAATCTTAATCCAACTAAGTAGTGGCAGGAGCTTTTTCCTCCTGGGGGATTTTTCCTGCTTTTACTTTCAAATCATATAAAGCCATATAAAGACAAGGGACAATCACCAGGATGATCGACGTGGCAAATATAATTCCGAAACCCAGTGAAATTGCCATCGGGATTAACTGATACGCCTGCCTGGATGTTTCCAGGATAATTGGTGTTAACCCACCAAAAGTAGTCAGGGTGGTTAAAATAATCGGTCTGAATCTTCTTACCCCTGCATCCCTGATTGCTTCATAAACTTTAAGGTCTCCCCTGTTTTTATTAGCATGATCGATCATTATCAGTGAATCGTTTACTACCACACCAGACAACGCTATAACACCCATCAAACTAACAAGTGATAAATTATAACCAAGCAATATGTGTCCAATCACTGCACCCACAATACCAAATGGAATAGCTAGCATCACAATAAGTGGTTGCGAATAACTATTTAAGGCCACAGCTAACAAGGCGTAAATCACCATCATTGCGATTAAAAATCCTGACCAAAGTGCTTCAGTAGATTCTCGCATATCTGCCTGACTACCCTCAAAACTCCAGGTAATGCCAGGAAAATCAGCCCTCAACTGGGGCAGAACTTCAGTATTTATCGATTCCAGTACCCTAGTTTGGGCACTTGCAGGCTCTACATCCATACCCACAGAAATGATTCTCTTTCCGTCCCTTCGATTAATACTGGTAAAGGTCTCTCCTCTCCTAACCTTAACTACATTAAGCAAAGGAACTTCAGTTCCATCCTGAGTACGAATAATAAAATCCTCAAGATTATTCATATCCATGCGCTCATGCCTTGGAAGCTTTACCCGAACTTCTGTTTCGTTTATCCCCCTTAACTGCCTGATTGCTAAGGCTCCAAAAAAAGCATCCCTGACCTGCTGACCAACTATTGCCGGCGTAAGTCCCAGACTTCTGCCTTCAGGTAACAGTTCAAACCCAAGCTGCACTTTTCCTTTGTTATAATTATCGCTAATATCCCGGGTTTCTTTAAATTCCTCCATTCTTTGCACGAAGGCTTTACTGGCCTTTTCCAGGACTTCCACATCTGTATGACTAATATCAACACTGATATCCTGTCTCCAGCCACCCGGGCCTCTTTCTGCTTCAAAAGTGATCTGATCAACTCCTTCGATATCCCCGATATTATCACGCCATAATTCTATTACTTCTTTAGCTGACATATCCCTTTGATCCGGTGGCTTCATTACAATTTCAACATCTATAAAATTGCTACCCCGAACATTGGTCTTTACTCCATCAGCAACTTCGAAAAGATTGTGCTTTTCAAACATCTTAAAGGTATTGTCAGTAATCTCGAGAGCAGTTTCAGCGGCCTGAAAAGAAGTAGTGCCAACTGGCAACCTCACCCCTGCTTCAATCTCATTTGCAGCATCTTCCGGCATCATTACCATTCCCATGTGGTCACTATATCCAAACCCACCAATCACGACTAACAAAGCTACGGCAATACTTAAGGTTATGTACCGGTTTCTTAAACTTCTGTCCAGAAATGGTCTGTAATAGTTTTCTACAAAATAAGTAAATGAGTCGGCTATCTTTTGCTGCCATTCTTCCAACTTTTTGACGATAGCCAGCTTTTTATCTTTAGGTTTATGAGATACGTGTGAAGGCAAAATAAATAATGCCTCGAAGAGAGATACTGCCAGAACCACGATCACCACTACTGGAAGCGGCCACCAGTATTTACCGGTTCTTCCCGGAATAAATAACAATGGTATAAACGCTACAATCGTGGTGATTATACTAAATATTACCGGCCTGGATACATCTTTTGCACCTGCAATGGCTGCATCCAGATAGTTGTAGCCCTTCTGCCTGTATTCGTATATATTTCCCCGACTACAACTGCATCATCTACCACAATACCGAGAACTATTAAAAACCCGAACATCGATATCATATTAACGCTGATATCCAGTGAAGGGAAAAAGATCATCCCTCCAATGAAAGAGATCGCCATTCCCATCATTACCCAGAAAGCAAGCCTGTATTCAAGGAATAACCCAGGATCACCAGGACAATCACGATTGCATATAGTCCGTTTTCTGTTAGTAATGAAAGCCTTTGTCTGTAGTCCTGTGCCCTGTTACTATCGATTCTGACATTGACTCCTTGAGGAAGGGTTGGCTCAAAATCAGCTAGTATTTGTTTTACAATATCTTCAATTTCTAAAGGTGATTGATCTCCTATCCGGAAAATCTGCAGATCAACCGTATTCTGACGGTTGAATTTCCCATGAAAACCTGTCTCTTCAAATCCATCTTCTATTTTGGCTATTTCTCGTAATTTAATTGTCGCACCGGATTCTGAGGCAATAACATCTACCCTGCCGAATTCCTCCGCCCATAATTTTCTCTCTTCCATTCTCAAAAGGATCTCTCCTGATTGAGTTTCCAGTGCCCCGGCAGGCACATCCGAACTTGAAGCCCTGATTATATCTGCCACCTGACCTAGAGTCAGGTTATATTCTCTTAAAGTGTTTCGAGGAATTTCTATATGAGTAACGAATTCTGGAACATTACCGATCTCTACCTGTGTTATCTCATCGTTACTTAACAATCTATTTCGAAGTCTTTCAGCAATTTGTCTTAAAGTCCATATATCAACATTTCCAAATAATCCGATTTCTAATACATCCCTTTGTTGAGATTCGAGACTTACCTGGGGTTGCTCAATATCATCTGGAAATGTTTGAATTCTACTCACAGCCTGATCGATATCCTGGAAGGCTTTCATTCTGTCAGTGCCAATGACCAATTCTACCGAAACGGTACCAGAACCTTCATTAGCGGTGGAAGTAATTTCTTTTATACCCTGAACACCTTTAATGGTCTCCTCTACTGGTAATAAAATCCCTTGTTCTACCTCAGTAGGAGCCGCTCCGGGATATACAACGCTAATATTGACTACATCTAATTGAAATTGAGGATAAACTTCTTTTTGGATAGTGTACATCGTATAAATGCCACCACCCAGCAAAATGAACATCAGAAGATTAGCAATAATAGGGTTTCTGGCCATATAGGCTATCGGCCCGCTATTCAGGTCTTTATCTATATTTTGATTTCCTTCCTTCATCAGTTATCTTAGTTCGGTTACCGATGTATCTTCTCTTGTTTCTTCCTTTACTCTTAAACTGGATCCTTCAACTACAGTAGATATATTAGTGGTCACAACTTTATCACCATCATTAAGCCCATTAACGATATAAGCATACTTGGAATCCTGAAGCATCACCTCAGCATCTTTAATCTGCAATTTACCATCCTGCATTACCCAGACCGTATTTTCTTTTCTCAAATAGTCCCTGTTTAACCTGACAACATCCTTAATCTCATTAGCCTGGATATGTACCTCAACAAAAGACCCAATTAGTAGTGGATCTTCTACAATATCACCCGCTTCAAAGCCGAGGGGATCATCGATAGTAATAAGTACCCTGGCTAGTCGTGTTTCATTATTTAATGCACCGATCAGCTTATAAAGCTTTCCTTTACGACTGATCGTCCCACCTGAACTACTTTTAATATCTACTGTGGAAGCAGGTTGATTATCATCGCCTGGAAATCTCAGATACCTTACTTTATTGACAGGAATATTCGCAACAATCCAGTATTCTTCGACTCCTACCAATCTTCCCAGGTTATCTCCTGGCGAAACCATTGAACCCTTATTGGCATTTCTGGTTATGATTTGGGCATCAAACGGTGCTTTGATTGAAGTACTGATTAAGTCTTCCCTGGATTGTTTAACCGCAGCTTCAGCCGCAGCCACATTAGCTTTAGCTATCTCCAGTTGAGGTTCTCTTAACACAAGAGATTTGTTTTCCGGAGACATATCTTCTCCAATTAACTCATAATCTTTTTCAGCAACATCCTGACGTCCTTTTTCTATTGCGAGATTAGCTTTGGCGAGTTTAAGATCACTCTGGCGAAGCATTAAATTATTTTCAAAATCAGCCGGATCAATCTGAACCAGCATTTCCCCTTTTTTTACCAGGGTACCCGGGGTAAATTTTTCAGAAATAGATACGATCAGACCACTTACTTCCGGACTGATCACAATATCTTTTGATCCCTGTACGGTACCGGTAGCTACGACAACGGGATTGTAATCTCCTTTTTCAACGTTTTCAACGTTTACTAACATCGCTGTTTTCTTTGTCGCCCCTTCCTTTTCAGCCTCAGGTTCTGTTAAAAATATGATCACAGTAGTTGCCACAGCTCCAATCAAAATTGCAATTGATATAAATATGGTTTTTTTCTTAGTCATTAAAGTGATTCTTCTTCTTTAAGTTCTGATTCTCTATCGGTTTCAAAGCCTCCTGCAAGTGCTCTGTAAAGTCCCACTCTGATTTCTAATAACTGTAACCTGGCATTTATCAGATCTCTTCTGAGTTGTTGCTCCTGGTTAATTGCTACCAGTACATCAAGGTAAGGTAATGATCCATTCAGATATTCATATCTTAACTGTCCGATCGTTTTTTGTAATAGGTCTATTTGATTTTCAACCAGAGTAATATTTTCAATTTGTTTTTGTTCACTTATTAATGAATTTTCAATTTCCTGAAAGGCAGTTAACACTACATTGGCATAATTATTCACTTGCTGCTGTCTCACTGCTTCATTTCTATCTACTTCTGCTTGTAAACGCCCTCCGTAAAATAACGGTGCCAATAAACTTCCGGTAACAGCGACAGCCTGGTTTTGAAACAAATTTTCAAAGGTATTTGATCTGATAGCAGCCGTCAGAGAAAATTGTAATCTTGGGTATTTATTACTGATTGCTGCAGCAAGGTCTCTATCAGAAGCCTGTAAATTAAAATAAGCACTTTGTACATCTGGCCGTCTGTTGACCAGCTTTAATGGAACACCGGTGCTGGGCAGATCGGGTAATTCAGGAAGGGATGAACTGATACTATCCACAGTACCCTCTGGTGGTTGACCCAGTAATACGGATAATTGATTTTGTAGCGTATAAATTTGTGTTTCAATAAACACCTTTTGAGCTTTGGTGGACTCGATCAACTGCTTTTGTCTGAGAATATCTACTCCTTTTACCTGTCCACTTACAAACCTGGCTCGAATTAAAGATAGGACCTTCTCATTTGTTGCTATCTGATTCTTAATTAATTTATATTGCTGGTTCCAGGCTTTTAACCGAAACCAATTCAATGTAATTTGTGATGATAGTGTTATTGCTGCAGTTTTATAATCATAATAGGATGCTTTAAATCGATACTCCTCCGCATGAATACTGTACCTGATCCTTCCCCAAAGGTCGAGTTCATAATTAGCTCCGAGAGAAAGCTGCATATTTTCACCACCTACGAAGTCAGGTTCCGGGCGACTTATACCACTGCGAAGCTGAAGATCAATCTGAGGTAAAACACCAGCATTAACAACAGCAACTGAGGCTCTGGATTCAATTAATTGATACCATACAGACTTTAGGGAAAGGTTATCTTCTAAAGCTGAATCTATCAGAATATTGAGTGTATCATCATTAAATGCTGTCCACCATCTGTCCGGCTGAAGTGAATCTCCTGATACAGAAAAATTTTCAAGACTGTCGTAGGGAAGATCTACCTTGGCAACTTTAGGTGAGCAACTTTCAATTAGAAAAATCCTGATAATAGACTTAAAAAGACCGTAATTCTAAACAACTGCAATATTTTTATATTTGGGCATTTCAATGTTTAAACCTTAAACAGATATCTGTTTCAGATACTGTGGAACTCTTTTTAATTTAAGTTATTTATAAGTACAATAAAAATTATTTCTTCTAATTACAAGCCATTTTACTTAATCATAACCTGCTAATAATTGAATTGTTTTAATTCAGAAATAATGATCGATTAATTCACATAAATAAAAATTAGGGAGGGTGATAATCTTTAAATTCGGGCAAAATATTATATTTGCCTGTTTTATATTATTAGATCATGGGAAGAGCATTTGAATTCAGAAAAGCGCGTAAGCTAAAGCGCTGGGGCCACATGGCCAAAACATTTACCCGTATTGGTAAGGATATAGTTATAGCGGTTAAAGCAGGAGGACCAGATCCGGAGACGAATGCAAAACTCAGAGCTGTAATCCAAAATGCCAAGGCTGCCAACATGCCAAAGGATAATGTTGAAAGAGCCATAAAACGAGCTTCATCTAAAGAACAAGGAGATTACAAAGAGGTGTTATTTGAAGGATATGCTCCACACGGAATAGCTGTTCTGGTAGAAGCAGCTACAGATAACAACAATCGTACAGTAGCTAATGTCAGAAGTTATTTTAATAAAGTTGATGGCAGTCTCGGAACTTCCGGATCAGTGGAATTCATGTTTGATCACACCTGTCACTTTAGAATAGCAAAGGAAGGTATTGATATAGAGGAACTGGAACTGGAAATGATTGATTATGGTGCTGAAGAAATTTTCGATGATGAAGATGGTATCATGATCTATGGTTCTTTCGAAAGCTTCGGAGCTATTCAAAAAGCTTTGGAAGAAAAAGGAATTGAAATCTTGTCTTCAGGCTTTGAGCGAATTCCTAATGTAACCAAAGAATTAAATGAAGAACAAACAGCTGATGTCGATAAACTTTTGGAGAAGCTGGAAGAAGACGATGACGTCCAGAACGTTTACCACAATATGGCTTAGCAAATAATAAAATTAAAAAGGTGCTGGAATCGGCGCCTTTTACATTCCTACCAATTCGTCAATCTCAACCTGGTAATCTGCCTGTAGATCCTCATGAAGCTTTTTCTTTACTTTATTGATTCTTACCAATAAACGTTCGTACATATTGAATAAAGCTGTATAACTTCTGATATCTAACCCGGATTCTTTAATTGATTTTGCAAAATAAATCAGTATCTCTATTTCGGTTTGTTTATTCCCGGAGTACCTGATGTATTTATTAAGATTTCTTTGAATCTTTCTTAAGCTCTTTTTAGCATAATAAATATGCGACCGGTTAATTTCAGAGATCTCATCATCGATCGTTTCTTTTATTAAATTGATATACCCCTGTTCATCAGCTGCTTCAAAGAGTAAATAGGTTAAGAGTTCTTTATTGTCTTTTTTAAACCGGGCTAACCGAAGACAGATTTCAAATAATTCGTGTGGGTCCCGAGTAATCAATTCTTTTTTTATCTGGGCTAAAGTCGCTGCTTTCATGCCTCAAAGATAAGAATTCAGTTTTTACCCACTGGATTTCCCAAAAGTAAATATCCCACCAATTCTTAAAATCAAGGTAAACACCGCTGCTATTGATCCTATTAATGCATTTATATCATTTAGAAAGCTTACTTCCCCAAAACTGATAAAAACTATTAAACTAATTACTACTAAAAACAAAACTGAAGAGGTTGTGCTCCAACTACCTCCTTTTCGTTGTTCAAGTTCACGAGCTAATGCTTCATCAGAATCGACCTTTGAAAGCACAAAATTTGTAAAGCTTTCATTCATTAATCTCAATGAATGGTCATAAACTAACACTCCTTTGTGTAAGAGATCTATGATTCCATCAACATTATTCGTATTAACAAATTTGTCTTTTGCAATATCAAATACTGTATATCTTTCTTCTTTGGTCAGTGAATTCCAAATAGAAAAGTAATAAGAATAAGCAATCTCCTGAATCAATAAAATTTGATGCTCAGGAGGAATATCCTTTTCTAAGGGACCTTTCTTAAATGCCTCATTTATTTTATAAAGGTACCTGCCATGATCTAATTCCTCTTTTAGTAATTTATTATTAGAGTGAAACTTATTATTGTATTCAAAAGGAATGGTCAACCGGTAAAACCCTCCCAATAAATGAAGCCACATCTTATAGTCAATTTTATAAATGGCTATTTCTTTTCTTTTCTCGAGCAGTTTTTCATCTCCTTTTTTAATTGACTTCTCAAGCCTTCTGATTGATCCTTCATAAAAATCATAGATTTTAGCAGGACTTATTTCTGAAGAAATTATAACTCTAATATTGGGGTTGTCTACAAATCTTTTAAGTATTCTTAATTTAATTTTATTAAAAAATAAATCATTATATCCAAACTCAAAATGCTCAATGAATATCATTACCCATTTACCATGATCACTTGATTTTTCATCAAGAATAGATACAAGATCATTTATTCTTTTTTCATTTTTTTCCTTAAAGAATAGTGATAAGGTAGGATTATCAAGCTTAACAGTTTCAAAATCAATATTAAGGTTTTGTAATTCTAAAAAGTCTAGACAATAAAATTCAATTTCTTCCCAGGACTTAAAACTATTTCTTATTTCAAATATGTGAGAGGCATTAACTCCTATAAGCATTGTATTATTAAATGAATTAGCACTTCCTGAGTTTTCCTTAAATAATATTTTTAATCTTTCAGCTACATATCCTAGTCGTTGTCTTGGTACCAGGTTATCTGCATAACTCTTAAAATCAAGACCATATATCCTGTAAGTAGAGAATTTAATAAAATAATAAAGTATTAAAAGGGTAATTAATATACCTGCTGCCAAACTAAAATAGCTTCTGTTAATATATTTTTTTACCTCTTTAATATAATCAGCCCATTTGGAATGGGTTAGGCTATTGTAAGAAGCAGATTCACTAATACGATTGCATTTATTATCTTTCTTTTCAGTTTTCTCCACAGAGCCAGCATTGGAAATATAAGCACCACTCACCTCTGCATATTGATTAAATTCCACTCTGATTTTTCTGTAAAAGGCATTAAATAAATCACTATACTTTGGAGTAAAAAATGGTAAGGCTTCAGTAAAGAGTGGTTGTGTTTCAATAGTTTCACTGTAGTTCCATAAACCACTAATTTTCATTTCATCAATAAATGAATGAATATTATCTATTGAATAGCTAACAATTTCATCATTTCCTATTTGCGTAAATTGAGCCTGTTTTTGCCTACTCCAATTTTCTATTTGAACATTTCTATATTGATTATTTACATTTTGAAAAATCTCGTATTCTTTTTATTATATGAAAAATAGAAGAGGAGGGTTGGTAATACTGAAATTAATACTACCGTGGATACTAAAAAATAAAAATAGAGGTTAAAACCATATTTTCCAGAATTAAACTTATTAACCAGCTTCTTTTTACTCCTTATTCTTAATATTAAAAAGAATATTGTTACAAAAATAATTGTTAAAGCAGCATCCATAACTTTCACTTTAACATCAAAATTCTTAATCTCTGCTGATAAGTAATACAACACTTTAATAAGGAGGAATAATACTAAGAAAATTAAGATTACTTTCCGATAAGTTTTTTTGTATTATGTTTTAAAAACCCTGAATATAATTTTTTCTGATAAGGCATATTATCTGACAGAACAAAAAAGTATGTGATAATACATATTATTGAGATGAAAAAGATATTTATAAGAATAAATCCCCCTTCATTTACAAATTGGGCAAATATTATCATGAAAAGAATGGAGACTATATTCAAATAAATTAACGACAGATATCGTTTTTCAAACCAAAGCGGATCACTCATGTATGGTCTGAGCCAATTGAAGGCAAATATTTTTTGCTTTAACCTGTTAGACGTTTTAAAATAATAATAAACCAGGTAATAGATTATTGCTAAAGTAATAAAGTAAAATAATAAAACTACAAATGTAGATGAAAGTGCAATACTATTAGGAGAACTTATATAATCCCTACTGACAAAGGTCACTAAATATAAATCTTCAAACCCTTTAAGCGGATTTAAGTAAATATAATGATCATTCCTATAATAGGATACCACAGTAAAAAATTCCTCCTGAATCAAAGTATAACTCGATAATTTTCCATCTGTTTCCATCAGGAAATTTTCATTCAAATTTTTGGTGATATCAGAATGGAATATCGTATTTCCTTTTTTATCAAATATTGCATATCCATAACCTGCTGGAATCACTGGATTCATTACTGCTGCAGAATTAAATACTGTTGTGAGTATATTTAAGGTATCTTTAGATTCTTTAAGTATTTTAGGTTCTATTTTCATCCCAAGTCCGACCTCATAATTGCCATCCGTAACTGACCTAATCGATTCTAAAGTTGCTTTATTTCCATTTGACTTAAATAGATAACCCTCATCGGTTAATGGACCCCGGACATATTTCCTATGCATCAAATTTGGAACATATATATTTTCATATGATTCAAAAGAAACCAAATAAAGCAGATTAGCTCTTATGTCAGTCCAAAAAATCGCATTAAAATATTGATAATTAAATTCTAATAGAAGTGAATCTGCATCATACCTGTATTTATTTTCTTCCAGTAGATCATCCCTTCTATTATCAATGGATTTTGCTTGTATAATAGCACTATTAATTTCTTCGTTTAAATTTTCTTCAAGTTTATAGTTTAATCTTTTTAAAGCATCTCGTTGTTCATATTTATTATGAATAAAATTTGAATTAATAAAAAAGATCATAATAATAAATAAAGCCGGACCAAATATTAATGAAAACCCGGTAAGAGTTACGTCCCTTCTATAAAGTCTTTCAAATGTACTCATCACTTTTAACTTGATCAGGGGTAATCCGATAAGAATCAAGACAGTAATGATAATAGCAAATGTCAAAAAATAAACAGACACACTCCTTTTCATATCCCTCATTTTTTCCTGGCTTATAAAGCCTGTTAGATATAAAACTTCTCCTCCTTCAAGCTCTATTTTAGTATTAAAGGTAACATACTGAGCGGCACCGAGATCTACCTTATATATTTCCTTTTGGTACCCTTGGTTTAACAAAGAATCACCAAATGATATAAAACTTACTCCTTTGCGATTTGTGTAAATAATATCCAGGCTATTGTTATTATCTACTTTATTTAATTTAGATATTACGATGAAATTGAATACATCCTTTCGTTGTATCAAGTCATTGGCAAATAACTGATCATATTTGATATCGGGTATTTGACCCTCTTTATTTTCACTATCTGCTTTTGCATTAGTATCATTTTTTAATTCTTTTGAATTTCTATTTTTGATCGAATCAGTGGTGATAGATATTGAATTCTTATACTTTATCAGGGAATCACTTGATTCCATTTTTGACAATTTAAGAATATCATATTCTGTCTTTTTTACCCGTATCGCACGATTAGATTTATTTTTATCAGAAGCCCTATTTAAATACTTAATACTTAACTTTTCTTTATGAAATGAAACACGTAAAGAATCAAAATTTATTCGGATAGAATCTAAATAAAAACTTAAAAATTTAGAAGTATCTGATTTATTCTGAAGTATATCATTAACCTTTTCTGAATATAATTTTGTTTCAGCTTGTCTTTTAACTCCATCAATAAGCTGATGAATATTTTCACTTATCTGAACCAACACTCGATAATTATCTTTGATAATCTCTTTCTCCTTATTTTCTGTGTAAATCAAAAAATAATACATAAATGCCAGGGTAATCAGGATCATAGTTGATAAAATGACCCAGCCACGGTTGGAAAATTTCATTAGTAAAAAGCCAATAATTCTATTAAAACAATATTTATTAAAACCCTTTATTTTATCGACACATTTTCAGGTATCGTCTCAATCCAATTAATAAACCTAAAAATGATATCGTAACAGCATTGCTATTTTAATATACAAAAAAAATAAAATAAAGTAACGGTATCGAACATACTTAATCGTTAAAGCAGAATAATTATTGTACCTAAAATTTAACTTAAAATAAATTCGACTGCCATTTCAATGTGTAGATCTGTGGTAGCTAATAATGGAAGATTAGTTGAAGAGTGCTTAATTAGTAGTGGTAATTCTGTGCATCCCAATATCACTCCATCAACATTAGCTTTTTCAAATTCCTTGATTTTTTCAAGGTAAAATTCTTCGGCATTCTTTGTAAATTTGCCTTGAGTTAATTCTTTTGATACGAAATAATGACTTTTATTGATCGAACCATCTTGCGGAAGAATTACATCGATATCAAAGTTTCTTTTTAAATAACCTGAAATAAAATCCCCGGTCATCGTTGGCTTATTACCTAAAAGCCCTAAGGTTTTCAATTCTCTTTTTATGGCATTGCGACCAATAGCATCACCAATATGTAAAATAGGTATATCAATTTTTGGCTGTACATATTCATAAACCAGATGGGGAGTGTTTGCACATATCATAATAGCTTCTGCGCCTGCATCCTGTAATTTTTTTGAAACAGTAAGGTATTTAGATTTAATTTTCTCTTTATCCATTTCCCTCATCAATTCAATATTAATACTATATAAAATCAATTCGGGATTACCCTGACTTCCGATTAAATCTCCTACCCTCTTGTTGATCTCCCTGTAATAAACCAGGGTAGAATACCAGGATGTACCTCCGATCAAACCTAATGTTTTCATAGTGATAAGATAGGAAAATACATAAGTAAACTTGGTGATGTAAATCACATATTAATAATTATATAATGTCTGTAACATGGCCCTAAAGGATTTCACAAAAGTGACTCGATCTTGCAATATTGTTGCATTATTTTTTTTGTACATTTGATATGTGAAAGTGATAGCACACATATTAACTGTGATAATTATCTCGATATCATTTATACCTTGTGACGACCAACATGATTCTCATCAGGATAATGAAATCGCTATAAATGTGGATGATCATGACCATGAAAATGATCATGAAAGTTGCTCTCCTTTATGTGTTTGCAACTGCTGTCACACAAATCTGGTTTTTGCTACCTACAATTTCGATTCCGGGGTAATACGCTTTAATACAGTTGGAAATTCATTATACATTTCTTCAATTATCGATTACTTTAAAGGAGTACCCCTACAACCACCCAGGTTATAATAATCATTTTATATTAGTATTTAATTTAATCGTTAATTAACGATTATAACCTTGTCAATAATGTAAATGAAATGATAATATGATCAATAAAATCATTTCATTCTCAATTAATAATAAACTTATAATAGGTTTATTGACATTGGGAATGATAATCGCCGGTGTTTGGAGTATGACTAAAGTTCCTGTTGATGCTGTACCTGATATTACCAATAACCAGGTTCAGATTATTACTCGTTCACCCAATCTTGGTACTGAAGAGATCGAGCAGTTTATAACCTATCCGGTCGAAATCGAAATGGCTAATATCCCCGGGGTAAAAGAAATCAGATCAGTTTCCAGGTTTGGATTGTCATTAGTTACAATAGTGTTTGAAGATGAAATGGGTACTTATCTCCCTCGTCAGCTAGTTGGAGAAAAGCTAAATGCTGTAAAAAATAATATTCCGGAAGGTTATGGCGATCCTCAGATGGGACCGATTTCAACTGGTTTGAGCGAGATTTATCAGTATACTCTGAAAATTGCCCCCGATTATGTAAATGAATATTCTGTTACTGAATTAAGATCCATACAAGACTGGATTATAAAAAGACAAATGGCCATGGTACCCGGTGTGGTCGAGGTAAATGGTTTTGGAGGTAAAATAAAGCAATACGAAGTAGCTATTAATCCGGATGATCTTAACGCAATGGGACTTACCATTACAGACATCTATAAGGCATTACAGAAAAACAATCAAAATACCGGTGGTGCATATATTGAGAAAAACCACATGGCTAATTTCATTCGCGGAGAAGGGTTAATCAGAAGCCTTGATGAAATAAGGGATATAGCGGTTACCACTAAAAACAATATCCCAATAACAATTGGAGATATTAGCACTGTAAAATTTGGAAATGCAATCCGATTTGGTGTTCTAACAAAAGACGGCCAGGGAGAAGCGGTAGGTGGCATGATACTCATGCTTAAAGGGGCTAATTCTGATGAGGTAATTGAAGCTGTTAAAGTGAGAATGGCTGAAATTGAAAAATCACTTCCTGAAGGTATTTCAATAGAACCATTTCTTGATCGAAGTGAATTAATTTCTAATACCACCTCTACGGTAAGCAGTAACCTGATTGAAGGAGCATTGATCGTAATTTTTGTCCTGGTTTTTCTACTCGGAAACTGGCGAGGTGGCTTAATAGTGGCTTCAACTATTCCTTTATCACTCCTTTTTGCTTTCATTTTAATGAATGTATTTGATGTCTGGGCAAATCTGATGAGTCTGGGAGCGATAGATTTTGGTATTATCGTGGATGGAGCAGTGATAATTGTTGAAGGAACTGTCTTTATTTTTCACGACAAATTATCAAAAACCAAATATCTAAATCAGAAAGAGCGGGATGAAGTAGCATACAAAGCTTCGAGCAAAATGATGAATGCAGCATTCTTCGGTCAGCTGATCATCTTGATCGTTTTCATTCCGATACTGGCACTCGAAGGTGTTGAAGGAAAAATGTTTCAACCAATGGCTCTTACTTTCATGTTTGCCATGATCGGTGTGATGATTCTTTGTCTTACCTATGTCCCAATGATGTCAGCGCTGGTACTGAGAATAAAGGATCAAAGAAAAACAACATATGGAGATCGATTAATTAAATGGATTGAGAATATTTATGAATCTACTCTTAAAAAAACGATAAAATATTCATTTGTATTAATTGGAATTTCATTAGCACTACTAATTAGCGCGATCATCACATTTTCAAAAATGGGAGGAGAATTTATCCCTCAACTTGATGAAGGTGATATTGCATTTCACATTATTCTCAGACCCGGTAGTTCATTAGATGAATCCGTTAAGACTTCTACTCAAATCGAGAAGATTCTACTAAACAATTTCCCTGAAATTGAACATGCTATCTCACGGTTTGGTGTGGCTGATGTAGCGACAGACCCCATGCCAATGGATATTGCAGATTGTTTTGTGATTTTAAAACCTAAAAGCGAATGGGAGTCTGCTGAAACGAAAGAAGAATTAATAAATAAAATAAAAGAAAAGATCAGTGTCGTGCCAGGTATCAATTACGAATTTACTCAGCCGATCGAAATGAGATTTAATGAATTAATTACGGGTGTCAGGGAAGACATTGCTGTTAAATTGTTTGGAGAAGATCTGGATTTATTGGCTTCTAAGGCAGAAGAAATGGGACAGATAATTTCTAATATTCAGGGTGTTGGTGATATGCGTGTTGAAGCAACTAGTGGATTGCCTCAAATGACAGTTAATTATAACAGGTCTAAAATAGCCCAATATGGTTTAAATATTGACGACATCAATAAAACGATTAAATCTGCTTTTGCAGGGATAACGGCAGGTGTGATCTTTGAAGGCGAAAAAAGATTTGATCTCGTTGTCAGACTTAGTGAAGAAAACCGGGAAAGTATTGAAGACTTAAAAAACCTCTATATTAACCTGCCAAACAGTTACCAAATTCCACTTCGAGAGGTGGCTAATGTCAGTTATGAGCCCGGGCCAATGCAAATAAGTAGAGATAATACTAATCGCAGGGTGTATGTAGGTATTAATGTACGGGGACGGGATGTAAAATCTTTAGTGGAAGAAATACGGACAAAACTCGACCAACAACTTAATCTTCCTCCCGGGTATTATATTCGATATGGCGGAGCTTTTGAAAACCTGGAAAGAGCGACTAAAAGACTTCGACTAGTTGTACCAATAGCGCTGGGGCTTATCTTTTTGTTAATCTATTTTGCTCTAGGTTCAATAAAACAGACAGCAATGATCTATTTATCTATTCCGATGGCTGCCATCGGTGGGGTATTTGCTTTAGCTCTCAGGGGGATGCCTTTTAGTATATCTGCCGGAATCGGATTTATCGTTTTATTTGGAGTAGCAGTGTTAAACGGCCTCGTGCTAATTAGTTCCTGGAATGATTTAAAAGAAGACAAAAACATGAATCTGGACAAAAGAATTTTAATCGGTTCAAAAAGGAGGATAAGACCAATTCTTCTGACAGCTTTAACTGACATATTGGGTTTTTTACCTATGGCTTTATCCCAGTCATCTGGGGCAGAAGTACAGAGGCCACTTGCTACGGTAGTAATTGGTGGAATGATTTCAGCTACACTACTAACTTTATTGGTATTACCTGTTTTATACAGATTCCTTGAAACTGGTACTATTAAAAAGAGTAAGATTTCTAAATCTACAACCCTGATAATTTTATTTGCTTTAACTGCATTTCCTCTAACTGCGCAGGAAAAAGATACAATTCAATCTTTATCTATTGAAGAAGCGGTAGAAAGAGCAAAAAATCGATTCCCTGATATCAAATCATCAGTTCTCGAAATACAAAATCAAGAGGCACTTAAAAAAACAGCCTGGGACCTGGGAAATACACGAGTATTTACAAATGGAGAGGAAATTGGAGAAAACCAGGGAGTTTATACAGTGGTGGGTATCCAGCTTCAAAATATCGATATTTTTAGCGTTCCTTCAAAATCTAAGTTACAAAATGAGCAGATTGCTCTAGCTTCTACAGCTCTTGAACTGGATTATTTAGAATTGGAACGTGAAGTCAAAACAGCATATGGAAATCTTTTTGCTGCAAAAAAAAGCCTTGACTTATATAAAAGTCTTGACTCTGTGTTTTCAGATTTTGAAAGAGCGGCCAAGATCAGGTTTGAAAACGAAGCTACTTCCCGACTTGAATATTTATCTGCAGTAAATCAAACCCGGCAAATAAAAATTCAAAAAGATCAAATTATGTATGACTATAAAATCGCACTGGCAAAATTCAATCTTTGGATGGTTAGTGATACAGTATTCACAGTTAGTGAGGATTTTCCGGAAAAAATTAAAAATCCGCTGGTTCCCACAGGATTTTCTGACGAACATCCGATAATTAAATATAGTCAACAGGAAAATGTTGTAGCAGAACAAAAGATCAAAACGACAAACGCGGAATATTTACCTGAATTAAACTTGCAATATGGTATTCAGGAGGTCAATGATCAATCGGGTTTTTACCAATACCAAATAGGCTTGACAATACCGTTGTTTTTTATCAATAATAGTGGAAGAGTACAATCTGCTAAAATTGAAAAATTAAAAGCCGAGCAAAATCTTCAGCTTACCAGGTTAAAACTAAAAACTGAATATCAAAACAGGCTAAATGAATACCTTAAATGGAAAAATTCATGGGAATATTATAGAACAGAAACGCTTGAATTAGCTGACGAACAGATTAGAGGTGCTTCAATTTCTTATAAGCAGGGAGCAATTAACTATGTTACCTTTTTACAGAATGTTAAAGATGCCATGCAAATAGAGATTAATGCCTGGAATGCTTTTTCTAATTATGTAAAAAGTAGATATCACCTGGAATTCTTAATTAATCAATGATTTAAATTAAATAAAATGCATATATATAGATCGATAATATTTATAAGCAGTATTCTGCTATTGGGCGCTTGTAATGATCAGCAGGCTGGAAAGGAAGAAGATCATCACGATCATGAAGAAAGCACCGGTAATGTAGTTCATTTATCTAATCAACAAGTTGAAGCCCTGAATATAAAAACCGGTAAATTACCAATGATCAATATGTCTGATTATGTTGAATCTAATGGCCAATTAAAGGTACCTCCACAAAATGAAGCCCGTGTCACTGCAATAATTGGTGCGAATATCACTTCGATCAATGTAATTGAGGGAGATATTGTAGAAAAAGGAAAAATTTTAGCCTGGTTAACTCATCCAGACCTGATAAAAATTCAGGCTCAATACTTAGAAAAATGGAATGAGCTTCAATATCTGGAAGATGAGTTTACCAGGCAGAAGAACTTGTATGATGAAAATGTTGGTTCGGGAAAAGAATATCAAAAAACCAAAGCCGAATTCAATTCAGCAAAAGCACTATTAAAAAGCTACGAAGCACAATTAAAGCTATTGGGCTTGAACCTTAAACGAATCCAGGGAGGAACAATCTTTGAAAGAGTCCCGGTATACAGTCCGATAAAAGGATCCATCCTGTCTGTGGAAGTAATGACCGGGCAATATGTCGCTCCCCAAACTGCTATGTTTGAAATCGTTAACACAGATCATATTCACGCAGATCTCATGATATTTGAAAAAGACGTACATAAAGTAGCAGTTGGTCAGAAAGTGGTATTTAATGTTGAATCTGTTGATGGGGAACTAACTGCAAATGTCTATTCGGTTGGAAAGGCATTTGAGCAGGATCCAAAAGCGATTCATCTTCATGCAGAGATTGAAAATAAAGAGGGCCTTTTGATTCCTGGAATGTATGTAAGAGGGAGAATATTGACGGGAGATCAAAAAACCACGGCATTACCTGAATCGGCAATAGCGAGAAAAGGAGAAAATCACCTTGTTTTTAAAGTTAAAAAAAGAACCGAAGAATGGGAATTTCAACCTGTTGAGGTCAAAACAGGGTTTAAAAATAATGGTTGGATAGAAGTAAAATTACTGGAAGATATCACTGATAATACAGAATTCGCCTGGAACAATGCTTATTATATTTTAGCTGAAATGACTAAAGGTGAAGGAGGTGGACATCATCATTGATTAATTATAATATCTAAACTCGCAACTAATATATTTAAGGTGTGTTTTAGGTAAAATTAGTTAGGTGATTTAATAGGCAATATTTATTTTGCTAATATTATGGCGCACGATCACAGTCATTCTCATACACCAAAAAGCTTTGGTAAAGCATTTGCAATCGGTATTATATTAAATTCCGCCTACGTTGCAATTGAAGCTTTTTATGGAATTCTTATTAATTCCTCTGCCCTGCTTGCAGATGCCGGCCATAACGCATCCGATGTTTTTAGCCTGATATTAGCCTGGGCAGCAATTTGGATTTGTGAGAAAAAACCTTCCGGGAAATATACATATGGCCTGAGAAAAACGACAATTCTGGCCTCGATGTTTAATGGGCTACTTATAATTGGGGCTGCCGTTTTTATTCTTTATGATGCTGTCCAGAAATTTCAGTCTCCCGTGGAGGTACCGGGTAATACGATAATGATCGTCGCAGCTATAGGTATTGTGATCAATACTGCAACTGCCCTGCTTTTTATGAAAGGTCAGAATGACCTGAATATCAAAGGAGCGTTTCTTCATATGGCTGCTGATGCGGCGGTTACCCTGGGAGTATTGATCGGTGGTTTGGTTATGAAATTTACCGGAGCATATTGGGTAGATCCTACTCTGAGTATCCTGATTGTATTGGTGATCTTATATGGAGCATGGAATTTACTCTCAGACTCCATAAAACTAGCTGTTGATGCGGTTCCCGGTGATATTGATATTGATAAAGTTCAGGAAATGCTAAGCCGGCTTGAGGGAGTTGAGGAGGTGCATGATCTTCATATCTGGGCAATGAGTACTACTGAAACTGCTTTAACTGCACATTTAGTGATTCCAGGAGGATGCGAAGATCAGGATATTTTCAAAATACGTGAAATGCTAAAAGATAAATTCGGTATTGATCACTCCACTCTTCAGATTGAAAAGACTTTTGAAGACCATGAATATCGGGAAAAAATATAAAAAAAGAGGATGCCAAAAACATCCTCTTTTAACCTTTTATTAAGTATTCTTAATTAAAAGTCTCATTTAATAATTCCTGAAGCTCATCCCATGATTGCTCATCAGCTTCAGCATTATACTCAAGAGGTAGTTCAAACTTCTGGCCTAAAGAGTCAGCACCTTTACTTGTAAAAGCATGCTTGGCTCCTTCATAAGCTACGTATTTATAATCTGCTTTTATACTGTCCATTGCAGATGTAAATGCAGCAACGGATTCCGGGGTTACAAATGGATCAGCTGCTCCGTTACAAACCAATACTTTAGCTGTAAGGTCTTCATTTGGCATGATCGGAAGTTGTACACCACTGTGAAAAGCAGCAACTGCATCCAGGTCCATTCCTGCGTTAGCCATAGTCAATACTACACTACCACCAAAACAGTATCCGATTGCAGCAATTTGTTTCGAATCAACAGAATGGTGTTCTTTTAACATTTCCATAGCTGCACTAAAACGTGCCTTTGCAGCATCAATGTTACTCATAACCATACCCGAAAACTTTTGAGCATCTTCCGGGTGGGCAGCTTGTTTTCCGTTTCCGTACATATCGATTGCCATGGCAGTATATCCCATGCCCGCAAGCATCTCAGCTCTTTCCCTGACATATTCGTTGTGTCCCCACCATTCGTGCACGATAATAATTCCAGGCCTTTTATCTTCAATACTTTCATTGTAAGCAATATAACCTACCATACTTGTGGTGTCAGTTTCATAGGTTACTTCTTCAGTACTTATGGATGCTTCCATTTCTTCCGCCGCTTCTTCCGATGTTTCTTCAAAGCTTCCGGAATCATCTGATTTTTGCCCACATGATGTTAATATCAATATGAAGGCCATTAATCCGATAAGGTTGTTTAATTTGATCATAGAATATTGATGTTGATTGATTTAATTATAATAAATTATACTAATAACTCAAACAGCTATTAATTTAATATTGTTTAGAATTCATTAATTTATCCAGCCATTTTCTTTTGCATGTGAATATGCATCTTTTGATGTTTCCATAATTAAGAATGGAACCTTGGTCTGATCTGACATTTTCTCCACTTCCACTTTTCTTTCATCAGTATAAACATGCCTGATGTAAATAGCTAACACTCTATCCGGATACTCCTGGTATACTTTTAAATAAATTTCCGGATCGTGTTGACCGCTATCTCCTATTAATATAAACTTTAATTTGGGATACATTTCAAATATTTTTTCAATATTGGAGATTTTATAGGGTTCCGAATCTTGTCTTATCCACTGTGTTTTATCGATTCCAAGATCTCGTAAAATAAATGGTGCTTTGGGAATATCATGATGTTCACAAAAGTTTACAAGCATATCATATAAATTATAAGAACTCCCTGAAACAAAAAATAAAGGATTCCTGTTATGGTGGATCAACCCATGATAAAATTCACTCACCCCTTCAAATGGTACCCGTGAGGGTGCATCATTAGAAATCATTGTAATGATACGTTTAATTGAATGCATTGCATCTGAAACTATTATGGTATCATCAACATCTGAAATTATCCCAAATGGATTTTGCTGTTCACAAATCAATATCTCTCCCAATGCTGTTTTATTATAATCGAGATCAAAAGGCATGTCTGTTATCTCCAAATTGACATTATGCCATCCATTGACAAGAGAGACAGATTCGATATCATTAAATTCTAAAGTAAAGTACCCTTCATTATCACTGGTACAACGGGCTTCATAACCATATAATTCTCCTTTAATGCTTACCCCGGGAATTTCATCACTTTCATATCGTTTCCAGGTTTTCTTTAAATTCGTCCAGAAAGTATCAGGCAACTCTTTATCTTCGTGTATGATTGGTTCCTTTTCTAATATTCTCCCCTGAATTACAGCGCGGTTTTGATTTCCATATCCCCTGAAAGGATAAATGATGACCTCGTCAAACAAGCCAAACTTTTCTTTGACTTCGTACTGTATTTTATCAAACTGGCTTTCTGTCTTTCTTATGATTTTCTTTAGTAATCCCATTCAAATTTCTTTTGCAAGAATTTACAATATTAATAGAACTATTAAAACACATAACCGAAACAGTAATCGATAATATATTATTTTAATACAAAAATATATGCTTTTATTATAATTTCAGAAACAATATGTTAAATTAATAGGGTGATATTTATGTTGCCGCTCATTTTTATTTACTACACATGGAAAATCAATTAAGATTATATCTGTTGATAGCATTCATCTTGTTATTTCAACCAGTTTATTCGCAAATACCTTCAGCACCATATTCTTCCGACACATCTACAACAGATGTTCATAAGCCTGGCCAGGGAATAAATTTATATAAAGGAAATTTTGCCTCTGTAAAATTTAGCTTTTATGGACAAATGAGGTATCTAAACCAATTTTATGATAACGATACTTACACATTTGAAAATGGAAACCAAATTACTCTTGACCCGAGAAATGACCTCCAGTTTCAAAAAATCATGCTCTATTTTAATGGCTTTGTTCATACTCCTAAATTCAGGTATTTGCTATATGTCTGGACTTCTAATACCAGTCAGGGACTAGGTGCTCAAGTGGTCGTGGGTGGTAATTTGCAGTACAAATTTAATAAGTATCTGGATTTAGGAGTCGGGATAACCGGATTACCAAGTACCAGAACTTTGCATGGACAATTTCCGGGATGGTTAAGAACGGATGCCCGCCCCATAAGTGAAGAATATTTCAGGGCTTCATTTACTACCGGAATATGGGTCCAGGGAGAGATTGCCAAAAACCTGTATTACAAGGTTATGCTTGGAAATAACTTATCTCAACTTGGTATCGATGCAGGTCAATTAGATGATGGATTCGATACTTTTAGTGGCTTGATATACTACGCTTCTGAAAATTTTGGACAAATAGCCCGTTTTGGTGATTTTAATTATTCTGAGGATCCGGCATTTAAAATCTCAGCAGCGTTTACCAGAAGTAATGAAACAGATCAATCGCAACCTGGAACTGAAGCCCCGGAAAACTCACAAATAAGATTATCTGATGGACGAACTCTTTTTTCCACCGGAACATTTGGAGAAAACATTCGTGTTACTGATGCTAAATATGAAATGTTCTCACCCCACTTCACTATCAAATACCATGGATTTTCTCTCTTCACCGAATTTTATATGAGGTGGATATCAAAATTAGAAGCCAATGGGCCTGTACCATTTACAAATTTTGATGATAATGGATTCCAGGTTCAGGCATCCAAGATGTTAATTAGTAAAACATTGATGCTTTATGGATATTACTCAAAGATCTATGGTAATCAAGGTGATCCATATGACTATGGAGTTGGCTTAAACATTTACCCTTTCAAAAATGAGGTTTTCAGGATAAACCCTGAAATCATGTATGTTAAAAATAGCCCGGTAGGATACTTAAGCTATCCTTTATTATTAGGTGCTACCGGTAACACATTAATGGTCACAGCAGAAATAAGGTTTTAATATGAATAAAAACTATACCAATTATGAAATCTTACAAAAAGTATATTCCCCCTCTAATTATCTTTCTTTGGCTTATTTTCTTTAGCAACATAGGATTATCAGCTCAAAACGCAGGGTTTGACACCACACAATTTCATCCTATGTATGTAAAGTCTGACGATGGGAATTTTAGCTTAAATATCGGTTTATATACTCAATTCCGTTATAATTTTAATATCAGAAGTGATGTGCCTGATTCAATAGATAATATTAGCAGAGGATATAACTTAGCCCGGACCAGATTATTTTTTGAAGGTAATATGACAGACAAATTTTATTACCACTTCAGAACCAATATTAATCCATCTGGAAATTTTGAGTTTTTCGTTGCTTTCCTGCAATACAATATCAAAAATGGTATGTATTTACGTATAGGACGACAATTTATGGCCCTGGGCCGTGAAGACTGGATTTATCCCCAGGATCTTGCTGCAATAGAGTTTTCAGCCAATGACTTCACTTATGCACTCTGGTCATCTTTTGGTTTTCAATTCGGCCATACTACCTCTGACAAATTCAGGTATTGGTTTGGTATCGGTAATGGTGCATATGGAGGTAGAAGGACGTTTCCGGCGCCAAAAGATTCGGATCTGACTCTCACCACAAGACTTGAATATAATATTGTGGGAGATAACTGGGGTATCTGGGGTGATATGCTAGGAAGAAAAGGGCAACCATTTGGAATGATGGCCGGACTTGGCGTTGGACAATTATTAAGAAGGGATGATGAGGCCAGGCTTACTGATCCAAAGAGTGGAACACAGGTAAACTTAGACTTTAGTGTTTCTGGTGATGGCTTTCATTTCTTTACGCAGGGAATTTTAACTAGCCTTCAATTTGACGAAGGTGTCGGTAATGACAATACGACCGGTGGTGTATACAGTACTTTTGGCTACTGGCTTTCAAAAAAATGGTTTTCATATGCGCGATTTGATTACATTTCCAATGGTGACAGGGAAGATATCAACGAAGACTATGTAAGTCCGGGAATAGGAATTAGCCTCTACCCTTTTACATGGTCAAATCGATACAGATTCACTCTCGAATATAATCATTTAACCAATCCGGTTAATAATACCTTAGTACAGCCTGATGGTCAGCTAGGGGTAATAGAATCCTCTTACGGACCTCAAAGCTCAATAAGATTTCAGGCACAATTCGGTTTTTAAAATCTAAATATACTAGTTATGAACTTTAATCTTTTCAAAAACAAGCAATGCAGGCAACTCACGGTAATCGTTTGCCTGAGTATACTTACTTTAATACCTGCTGTAGCTCAAAAGACCAAATTTACAGCAGACGAATATAATGAAGCCCTTAAAGAGGCACATGAAAAATTACTTCAAAATAAGGATGGTGCTAATGCAGATTATATACCTGTTTTAGCTGAAGTCCCCTCAGATTTATTTGGTATTTCCATCTGTACTGTAGATGGTGAAATCTATGACATTGGTGATTCAGAACATCGTTTTTCCATACAATCAATAAGCAAGGTTTTTACTTTAGCAATGGTTATGCAAAGATTAGGGATTAGAGCAATTCCTGATACAATCGGTGTGAATGCAACTGGCCGTCCTTTCAATTCGATAGTTGCTATAGAAGTTCAGCCTGACAGGCCATCAAATTCATGTGTAAACGCAGGAGCTATTGCTACAACCAGCCTTGTTGAAGGGGATACTTATGATGAAAAATGGAATAACATCATTACAACTTTTAGCAAGTTTGCCGGAAGAGATCTTGATGTCGATCAGGAAGTATATGAATCTGAAGCTGCAACAAATAACAGAAATCGCGCTATAGCTCATTTACTTGAAGCTTATAACAGAATGTACTTTGATCCTGTTGAAGCAACTGATATTTACACTAAGCAATGTGCCATTAGTGTTAATTCTCATGACTTAGCCGTTATGAGTGCTACTCTGGCTAATGGAGGGGTAAATCCACAAACTAAAGAAAAAATAATTGATGAAAAATACCTGCCTCACATTATGGCTGTGATGTGTACCGCCGGACTTTACGATGATTCAGGACTATGGCTTTATTATGTAGGGTTGCCTGGAAAGAGTGGTGTTGGCGGAGGTGTAATTGCAGTGGCTCCGGGTCGTTTTGGAATTGCAGCATTTTCCCCACGTCTCGATGTCGCAGGAAATAGCGTTCGTGGTGTGAGGGCTATAATAGAAGTTTCGAGAAAATTAGGAGTAAATCTTTTCACAGTTAAATAATTGGATTATGAAAATCATTGCCTTTTTCATTGGAATATTTTTAATCTCTCATCATTCTGTTAATGCACAAGACGAATACTTATTCAATGACTCCCATTTTCACTTGACCAATTACATTCAAAAAGGCACAGATATCCAGGAATTTCTGAAAATTATGGGTAATGCTGTTGGAAGGGTTGCACTATTTGGCATACCTCTTCAACAAACATGGTCTTATGAAAATACAGGAGATTACGCTCCGGGTTATTACCTTCAATCTGATGCTCCGCTTTATTATTACTCTTTTACTGATGCTCATATCGCAATGGCTTACAAATCTTTGTCAGAGGATGAGAAGCAAAGATTTGACCCGATGATCACTGGTTTTAATCCTGCAGATATGTATGCAGTAGATCACATTAAAAGGGTATTAAAAACATTTCCGGGTGTATTTAGCGGTATTGGAGAATTTTCTATCCATAAGGAATTTGTTTCCGCAAAAGTGGCAGGACCGACTGCTAGCATTAATAATCCTGCTCTCGACAAGATTCTGGATTTTTGTGAAGAATCAGGCTTACTGGTTATTTTACATAGCGATATCGATGTTCCTTTTCAAAAACCAAATCAATTACCTACCTATGTAAAGCAAATGCGGGATCTCTTTAGCAGACATCCTAATACTACCATAATTTGGGCACATACTGGTTTGGGAAGAGTTGTTCATCCTGCAAAAAGCGGAGCTATTTCACCTGGAGAAAGAACACCTGGACATCTGGAAATTATCGAAAAAGCATTGACTTTGGGTGAATTTAAAAATCTATACTTTGATATTTCATGGGATGAAGTAGCTAAATATGTAGTTTCCAGTCCTGAAAACATCCAGAAAACTGCTGATCTGATAAATAAGTATCCTGACAGGTTTTTATTTGGAACTGACGTTGTAGCTCCTGATTCGAAAGATATGTATTTGGCAGTATATAAGATGTATCAACCTCTTTGGGATAAATTAAATACTGAAGCTAAAAATAAAGTAACCAAGGAAAACTACATCAGGCTTTTTGATGCAGCAAATAAAAAAGTCAGGGCCTGGGAGGCAGACAATATGGATAAATAAGATTTAGCAGCGAAATATCAATCCGCAATTAAATAAAAAAAGCAGCCAGAGGCTGCTTTTGTAATGACTTTGAATATATAAACTAGAGGAGTTATTAATCAATAACTCGAACATTTACTGCATTCATGCCTTTTCTTCCTTGCTCAAGTTCGAACTCTACGTGATCATCTTCTCTGATCTCATCGATCAAACCTGATGCGTGTACGAAAATGTCTTCACTTGAATCTGATGGTTTAATGAAACCGAAACCTTTGGTTTCATTAAAAAACTTAACTGTACCTTCCATTATATATTAATTGTTATTAGTAATTCTCTTTTCTGTTATTAGGTCTTGATTGATCCCTTCTCTGCTCTTTCTTCTCTTTTTTCTCTTCTCTCTCCTCGGGTGGAGTTGTTGTTATATTTCCGTTTTCGTCAACATAAGCTAACATATCCTCCAAATCACCACCTTTGTCGTTATTTTCCTGGCGTTCCTTCTTCCTCTCTTCTTTTTCTTTTTTCTTTTGTAACTTCTTTTTCTCTTTTTGCCTTTTAATAAAGCTGTTTTGAGATCTTGCCATGAACTATCCTTTGAATTATAAATAAACAACCCGGCTTTTCCGGATTATTGACATATGGAATTTCCTGGTAAAACCAGCTTCCGGATTCAGAAAATAATACTTGAAACAATATTAATTGAGAGAGCTTATCCTATGAATCAATTATGCCTTGGTAGGAATAAATATAAACAAAAAACCTGACTAACAAAACAGGTCATCAAGGTTAATAATATTACTACGATACAAATGTACAAATATTTATCTGAAATAAAGAACTTTGTTATTAAATATTATTCGTCTCTCTTGCCTTAAATATTACTCAGAGTTCACCGGCTTCTTTGAGCTGGTTCACTTCTTCTTCGGTAAACATCCTTGAACGTATTATAAAACGGATTCCAAGCGGTATTTCCAACGAAAAGCTAGAACCCCTTCCTTTAGTAACATCAAGCGTTAAATGGGTATGTTTCCAATACTCATACTGATCTTTAGACATATAAAATTTACAGTCATCAATCTCTCCTAGTAATACATCGCTTTCACCTACTTTAAAATCTCCATCTTCAAAACACATTGGAGACGATCCATCACAACACCCTCCACTCTGATGAAACATTAAAGGTCCATAACGGTCTTTAAGTTGCTTAATTACTTCTGAAGCCTCTTTAGTCTGACTGATCTTTTCTACCTTCTCCATAGTATAATTTAATTAATAAAAGAAGAGAAGGCAACTTACCTTCTCCTTCTTTCACTTACCACGCAATAAAATCTACTAAAAGAAACCCAACTTATTTTTATCATACGAAATGAGCATGTTCTTTGTATTTCGATAATGATTTAACATCATTTTGTGGTTCTCTCTACCGAAACCTGATTTTTTATATCCACCAAATGGAGCATGAGCCGGGTATGCATGATAGCAATTAACCCAAACTCTACCAGCTTTTATCGCTCTTGGCATCTGGTAGATCTCGTGTGCATCTCTTGTCCATAATCCTGCTCCGAGACCATACAATGTGTCGTTAGCAATCTCAATGGCCTCTTCCATGTCTTTAAAGGTGGTTACACATGTTACAGGGCCAAATATCTCTTCCTGGAAAACACGCATTTTATTATGCCCTTTAAATATGGTCGGTTCGATATAGTATCCATTTTCAAGATCACCATCTAATTCTGCTTTTTTTCCTCCACATAATACTTCGGCTCCCTCTTGTTTACCTATATCCAAGTAGGATAAGATTTTTTCAAACTGATCATTTGAAGCCTGGGCGCCCATCATGGTATCTTCGGCAAGAGGATGTCCCATTTTGATTGCTTTTGTTCGATCGACCACTCTTTCCATAAAGGCATCATAAATAGATTCGTGAACCAGTATTCTTGAAGGACAGGTACAAACTTCACCCTGGTTAAGTGCAAACATTACTGCACCTTCAATACATTTATCAAAATATTCGTCATCTGCTTCCATTATACTCGGCATAAAAATATTTGGGGATTTACCTCCAAGCTCCATAGTTACCGGAATCAGGTTTTCAGAAGCATACTGCATAATCAATCTACCTGTTGTGGTTTCCCCAGTAAATGCGACTTTTGAAATTCTTGATGAAGTAGCTAATGGCTTTCCTGCTTCAGGACCGTAGCCTGTTACAATATTTATAACTCCATCAGGAACTATATCTTTAATAAGATCCATAAGTATCATTATACTTGTAGGAGTCTGCTCCGCAGGTTTAACTACTGTACAGCATCCGGCGGCTAGTGCAGGGGCAATCTTCCACGTTGCCATCAATAATGGGAAATTCCAGGGAATTATCTGCCCCACAACACCTAATGGTTCCTGGAGATTGATACTAACTGTATTTGGATCATGTTCGGAAATGCTTGATTCATCTGCACGAATTGCTCCGGCAAAATACCTGAAATGGTCAACACATAAAGGAAGATCAGCTGCTCTAGTTTCGCGTAAAGCCTTACCATTATCAATAGTTTCAACACGAGCCAGTTGCTCCAGGTTTTCTTCGATAACATCTGCAATATCAAGAAGTACTTTAGCTCTTTCTGCAGCAGGAGTTTTAGACCATGTGGTAAAAGCCTTATGAGCTGCATCAATAGCTTTTTCTACATCATCCTTATTACCTCGCGCTGCACGGGTGAAGGCTTCTCCATCAATTGGACTAATATTATCAAAATACTCTCCACTCGACGGAGCAACCCATTTACCTCCAATGAAATGATCATAATGAGGTTTGAATTGCGGCCTGTCAACCGTAGTTTGTTTTTTAGTTGCTGTTTTCATGTTTGGGGTTGTTTTAGTATTAAATTTCTAATTTCTCCCAAATATTTAACTTAAACTTTGCCCACAGTCTGTTTACATATTCTATTAGTCTGTATTTGATCGAAAATTCAAAATATTATTCCAACCAAAAACACTTTTTTAGTGGATTATAATCAAAAAAAATATTACATTAAAATAAATCCTAACTAGCTCAAACCTGTGAAAAAGCATCTCATTGATACTTTCCCCTTTAATGAAAAAAGGTCTTTACTTACTCTTGTTGAAAACAGGACTTCCTATTCCTTTGACTCATGTGAATTAAACTTATTTGAAACCCATCAGACAGTCGAAAATGTAAATCTGGTCTTTGATCATTTTGTATTTACGAGCATGCTCAAAGGAAAAAAGATAATGACTTTACCGGATAGACCATCATTTGAATACCTGCCGGGAGAATCTGTAATATTGCCACCTGGAGAATTAATGAATATTGATTTTCCAGAAGCAGAAAAAGGGAATCCAACTCAATGTATCGCCTTGACAATATCTGATGAAATAATTTTAGATACGGTCCATAAACTGAAAGAACTTCATCCAAAAGAAGACTCATGGGGAGATTGGGATATTGACCCGTCAATATTTCATATGAACAATAACTTTGATCTTGCTGATGCAATTAATAGAATTGTCAGAATCACTAAGAGTGAAAAGGGTAAAATTAAGGATATAATGATCGACCTGACCTTAAAAGAAATGCTCGTCAGGCTTATGCAAACCCAGGCAAGGGTGGTCTTTGAATCCTCTTACAATCAACTAGCAGGAAATAATAGTCTTGCAGCGGCAATCCAGTTCATTAAAACCAACCTTAGAAATAATATAGATCTTGGCAAAGTTGCCGAGGTAGCCTGCATGAGTAGAGCAACTTTTTTTAAAAAATTTAAAGAATCGATGGGTCAAACCCCGGCTCATTATATTCTCAAAGAGAGAATTAAACTCGCTAAAAATGAATTGAAAAATACATCCCAAAATATTACTGCTGTCTGCTATTCCTGTGGATTTGAAAATCTATCTCATTTTATTAAAGCATTTAAACAGGAAACCGGCTATACACCTAAAAGCTTTCAGACTTCAAAAACTTTTTAACCGAAGGTAAATGAGTATAATACATTTGATTTCCGGTCCACGGAACATCTCTACCGCATTAATGTATGCTTTTGCACAACGATCTGATACAAGTGTTATTGACGAACCTTTTTATGGTTATTACTTAAAAAATACTAATATCGTTCATCCGGGCAGGGAGGAAATCTTAAATTCTATGGAGTATGACCCTGAAAAAGTAACCAATAATCTCTATTCAATTGCTGAAAAGACTCCAGTATTGTTTATAAAGGATATGGCAAAACATATTCAAGGACTTAACAGGGATTTTATGAACGAAATGCATAATGTCTTTCTAATACGAGAACCATCTCATATTATCACTTCTTTTTCTAAGGTTGTCGATCAAATCCCTGAAAAAGAAATAGGATATAGTTACTCTCTTGATCTTTTTAACCACCTGACCAAAAAGGGTAAAAATCCGCTGGTTATTGATTCCGGAATTGTTCTTCAGAGTCCTGAATCATCTTTGAAGAAAATTTGCGGAGCTCTTAATATTGAGTATGACAGTTCAATGCTTTCCTGGGAACCCGGCCCAAGGCCGGAAGATGGGATATGGGGAAAATATTGGTACGCAAATGTCCATAATAGTTCTGGATTAAAACAAAAGACTGAAGAACCAAAAGATGTGCCTGAAAAGTACCTTTCTCTTTATAAACAGTCATTGAAATACTATAATAAATTATTAAAACACGCTATTAGATAAACCATGCTACAACAATTTAATCCGAAAAATAAAGACATAAAAGTTTGGGTAGGAAATAAACTGTATCCCCGTAATGAGGCCAAAGTATCCGTTTTTGACAGTATTGTACAAGGAGGAGATGGTGTCTGGGAAGGATTACGTATATATAATGATCATATTTTTTGTCTTGATCAACATCTTGAAAGGCTTGAATATTCAGCAAAAGCGCTGGCATTCGAAGATATTCCTGACAGGCAATTTATAAAAAAGGCCTTAGCTGAAACCTTGAGAGCAAATGGGATGACTGATCAAACCCATGTCAGGCTTACACTAACCCGAGGAGAAAAAATCACTTCGGGAATGGATCCCCGACTTAATACAAAAGGCTCAAACCTAATTATCCTCGCCGAATGGAAACCACTGGTTTATGATAATGAAAATGGCATAAGAGTGATTACTTCATCTATACAAAGAAACTCTCCAAGGCATCTGGATAGTAAAATCCATCATAACAATTTGTTAAATAACATACTTGCAAAAGTCCAGGCAAATTTCGCTGGAGTTGATGCCGGAGTAATGCTGGATACCAATGGTTTTGTATCAGAACTAAATGATACTAATTTATTTATGGTGCATAAAAATAAAATCTACACTCCTTACGCAGATGCGTGCTTACCAGGGATTACCCGGGGATTGGTTATTGATGTAGCGCGGGATTCAGGTCTTGAAGTTGTTGAAAGAAACTTATCGATCAATGAATTTTATAATGGTGATGAAGTTTTTTGTACTGGTACAATGGGCGAGTTAACTCCTGTCATGGAGATAGACGGAAGGAAAATAGAAAATAAAACAGGAACTAACCTTCGAGGATTTCTGGTTGATAAAATCCATGAATTAATCCCAACATTAGGAGAAAGAATAGATGATCTTAAATGAATTAATTAATGTCTGTCCACGAACTCTTTGATCATCTGAGCCTGTAACTGGCTTACATATGGGTGATCGGGAGCTTTATTTAATAAGACCAGCGTATAAGCAAATTTAGAAAGCTTCCAGTCATGTGATAGTGTATGCTTATTTTCGTCAGAAATAAAATATTTTCTGAAGTGTTCCTCAACAGGAATACCACTATTCATACAGACTTGAATTGCTTTACTTATTGCCTCAGACATGTCCTCTGAGACATCCTTACCTGTGATCTCAATTATATTAGATGCATTATAAGACAGATTTTTATCCCTTAAAGCTTCTTCAAACCGACTAAAAGTAGGATTAGTGCGGACAGTGCCGTAATTTATAATTTCATAGATCATAATTAGAATTCGGTTGCTGTTTAAACATATTGTTTTCTAAGACTTTCTTTAAAGTTTTTAAGAATTTCTTTTTGTTCACTATTTAGTTTTTCTGGTAGTTTGGCTTGTATTTTAATATACAGATCACCATTACCTTGCTGACCATACACAGGCATTCCCTTTCCTTTAAGACGGAAAGTTTTACCGTTTTGTGTTCCTTCCGGAAGTTTTATCTTTACTTTTCCCGATAAAGTGTCTACTTCTGTTCCTCCACCTAGCATCATTGTGAAAATATCTACATCATGGTCGAGATAGAGATCATCACCTTTTCTATTATATCTGCTGTCTTCCCTGACTTTAACATTTAAAATTAAGTTTCCTCTTGTACCTGTAGGACCTGGCTGACCTTTACCTTTTATTCTTAATTTAAGACCTTCATAGGCTCCCGGCTTAATTTTTACTTTGATCTTTTCAGAGCCAACCGTAATAATCCTTTCTGTACCCTGAAATGCTTCGTGAAGCGAAATATTCAGATCTCCTGTTAAATCACTTCCAGGAACATTTTGTTCACCAAACCCTCCAAAACCTCCTCTGCTCCTACCTGAAGAACGTCTGCCGCCACCACCGAAGAACGATTCAAAGAAATCTGAGAATCCACTTCCTCCGAAAAATTCAGATGGATCGCCTTGAAATTGATATTCAAAACCTCCACCTCGTCCACCAAATGGTCCGCCAGCTGCATTTGGATCAAATCCTGCATTTTGATATTGTTTCCAGTTTTTACCTAATTTATCATACTGGTTTCTTTTTTCAGGATCACCCAAAACCTCATAAGCTTCGCTAATGTCTTTAAATTTATCTTCAGCAGCTTTATCATCCGGGTTTTTATCAGGATGGTATTTTACAGCAAGTTTTCTATATGCTTTTTTTATTTCATCCTGAGATGCTTTCTTATTTACTCCCAAAATATCGTAATAATCCTTATAATCCATCTTGAAAGGTTTATATTAAAGTTAATCATTTGAACAAAAAAACGGACCAAAATGCCCGTCTTTTAATGTGAGAAAAATCACATAAAAAAAGAGCGGGATAATATCCTCCCGCTCAAATATTCTATGATACATCAATATTTTTTGGAGGTCTTGGTTTTGCCTCTTCCTTTTTAGGTACAAAAATATCAAGAACTCCATCAGTGTATGAAGCTTTAATTTTTTCTCCATCTGCTGATTCAGGTAGTGTGAATTTTCTCAAGAAAGAAGTGTATAAGAACTCTCTTCGAGTATAATTCTCATCCTCTTCAGTTTCCTGTTCTTTCTTATCAGCTGATATAGTTAGAACATTATCTTCTAATTCTATATTAAAATCTTTTTTCTTCATACCGGGTGCAGCTAACTCTATGTTGTAGCTGTCCTCAGATTCCTTCACATTCACTGCAGGAAGTGAGGTTCGATTTGCCATAGCGTTTCCTGTTCCCCAACTTTCATCCTGGTTGAAGAAGTCATCAAACAAACCATTTAATGTTGGAAACATGTCTCTTCTGGATCTAATAAGTGTCATATTTAGCTGGTTTTGGTTCAACATCTATTTCACTTATATAAAGGCAAAAAATATTCCAATTATCAGCAGTATTGGTTTAAATGTCATTTTGACACAAAACGCTTAAAATCAAGGTATTAAAAAGTTAAAATGTCAGATTTATGTGGAATAAATTGCTGCAAAAGTGTCACATTTACTCAACGCTTTACCACACCTATATGCATTAAAGCATCGCCCTGGTGAACGATTGGGTTATGGTTGAGACCAATAACATAACCTGCTGCTGGAGCTTTCACCTTTAATTCAAAATCCCCAAATGGATCAAAGATATTTCCGACAACCTGGTTTTTTTGTACCAACTCACCATATTTAACGGTTGATAAAAATACTCCCGAGTTACCCGCTCTAACCCATGATGAATTTTTAATTACATGTGTTTCATCGACTGGATCAATATAGTTATCAGTCATCCCCATTTTATTCATTAGACGAACAGTACCATTTATCCCTTCATTTATAGCAAATTCATCGAATCGAGAAGACTCCCCTCCTTCATATACAATAATTTGCTTTCCCTCCTTAGCTGCAGATCTTCTTAATGAATTTGGCCGGTAAGGACTACTTAAAGTAAATGGAGCGCAAAAAGCATCAGCCAGTGTTTTGTTGCGTTCATCATCTAACTTACATCTAACCTGGGGGTAATTTGTCCTGTCTGCACCTCCTGTATGAAAATCAATACCAAAATCAATCAAAGGTACTATATCTTTCATGAGGTAATATGCTATCCTTGATGCTAATGAACCATTTTTATTGCCTGGAAAGGAACGGTTAACATCTTTTCCATCTGGTACATACCTGGAAAAATGTATGAATCCATAAATATTTATAACCGGGATACAAATTACCGATCCGGCAGAGCACCTATGAAGACCTCTTTCAATAATTCTCCTGATTATTTCGACCCCGTTAATCTCATCTCCGTGCATTCCTCCTGTTAATAATAATACCGGCCCGGGATTAGTAGAACGATATGTAGTTATCGTTATATCTATCGGCGAATGTGAAGGTAGCTTGGCTATATTCACATCTATCTTCTTCTCTTCACCGGGCAAAACAGGGATTTTATTTATTTCCATTATTGGCTATTAGATATTTCTTTTCAAAAATAAAATTTATAACTAATTAATTAACCTGAAGTTAACAATTACAATTACTAAATGAATGGTCAACTAAATATTTGTAAGTTTGTAGTAACAGACCAAAATCAAATCATTCTAACTCTATGAAAACAATATTTTCTTTTTTTATTCTTCTGATACTTTCCTCAGAGGTACAGATACCTACTGATATTCAGGATCAATCTTCATTTGTCTTCATTGACGAGCTTTCTGATGACTTTGTTTATGACATGAGGTATGCTACTGAAAATAACTTTATCAACAAAAAAGTTTATGACTGTAATAAGTGCATGATCCGAAAAGAGGTAGCAAAGGCACTGATCGAAGCTAATAAAGAATTCATGGAAAAAGGATACAGGATCAAATTTTTTGATTGCTATAGACCATTGGATGTCCAGAAGGAAATGTGGAAAATATATCCAAAACCCGGATACGTAGCAAACCCATATAACGGTGGATCAATTCACAATCGCGGGGGAGCAGTGGATATCACTCTTGTAGATGAAGCGGGGAATGAACTGGAAATGGGAACGGATTTTGATTTTTTTGGAAAAAAAGCTAATCACACATACAAAAATCTATCTGATAATATTTTACAAAACAGATTATTACTAAAAACAGTAATGGCTAAGCACGGTTTTAAGCACATTAACACCGAATGGTGGCACTATAATTTTAACAACGCCAGGAAATATTCAATTTCTAACCAAAAAACAGAATGTGATTAAAATGGATAATAATCTTGGAAAAAATCAGATCGAGATAGGTTCAGCGATCAGACTACCCAAATCGGATAAATCGATTACTGTTTACACAACAATAACTGATAAAATTCATATTGATATTTTGTCAGAAAAAACACCTGATTTGCCATTTAAGCTACTTATGTCAAGCCTAAAAAGCAATGATCAACTCAAAAAGGCAAAAGAACTGGTAATAATAACTCATAAAGGAAAAGAGATAGCAAAAATTGTAAATGGGGAATTTAAGATTACAAAACTTAACTTTTTTGTAAAATTATTTTTTAAAAGTATTTTTTAAGATCCTGGCTTTTTACTTCTTTGGGTAAGACTCCAAATTCTTTTCTAAAGGCTGAGGTGAAATGACTCAAATTAGCATAGCCTATTTTTTTGCCCGCTTCTGTCACGTTACATTCATTTGATTCTATCCACTGATAAGCTTTTTTAGTTTGGATTTTCGAATATATCTGCCCACACTTATATCCAGGTTATCAGCAAATAACTTTTTTAGTTTGGCCGAACTAATCTCAAGTTCTTCTGCCAGCCCCTCAACAGTAATTACCTCATTGATATGTTCATTAATAACTTGAATAGCGTGATTTAATAAATCACTATCTACATCTTTAAAACGCAAACTTTTAAAATCATAATCATTTAAGTATTCCAAATATAAAGCCAGAATTTGATCGACTTTTGCTTTTAACAGTGGGTAATTTCTCTTTTCTTCATTTAAATCTGTAATGATAGAATGGATTATCTCTACTACATTTAATTGTACTTTACCTCCTAAGTAAAGCTTATCACGATATGTCAATAGGTTATGTAGTTCCTCTTTAAGATTCATTAAATCCAGAAAGTTTCTTCGAATATAATCCTGATTTGCCACTATGGAAAAATTGTGATGATCCTGATCTTCATGATATTTCAATTCACAATCCAGATAAGAATTCGATAGTAAAACATTGAAGTTTTTAGATGTTAGTTTTCCAATTTGGGAATTAGGTTCCGGAAGGTAAACTATATCACTTTGCCCCTTTAAATGAAAGTCAATCTGAATGAGAAAAGAGGAACTGTCAGATTTTCGCAGAATATTTACAGGAGCATCTGTATTGAATTTGTTATACATAAAAGATAACTCTGGAGTTAAATTAAGCTTATAGGTAAAACCATTTACTCCATCATCTTCCACTAATAGGCAATCATTTTTCCATTCACCTGTAAATCTATTTACAATGCTTTTGCAGATATTATCTAAATGATCAATTTGATATTTAATTAAATACATTCTTACAGATCCCTGGAAAAATTAAATATAACGTAGTTGACTTAGTTGAATAAGCACAGCCTAAATATTACTTAATTTAAAATTAAAATTGAAATAATTCAATTTTTATTTTAATACAATTTTTATTTGAAAAATATATTACAGTAAAAGTCAAGAATTAAGGACAAAAAATAGCATCAAGGAAATTCTTGATGCTATTTTTTTAATTAACTGGTTTGTTTACATTATTGATAATAAATCTCATGCATCCATAGCAAACCATCTGGAGAGAAAGCCGCTCTAACTGCATCTTTGTGATATTTAATTACTTTACCCGCTGATGGACTATTATAATATCCCGAACTATAAGCATTCTGATCCCATTTTCCGTACGGATCATGTACGGTATAATAGGTCCCATCAAATCCAAGGAATACCAATACATGCCCATAGCTAGTTGTATAACCATGAGCAATTACAGGTTTGCCCTCTTTTAAAACTTGATTCATTTTTGACAGTGATCCTCGGGTTGTTCCCTTTACCCTCACATTTAACCCAAAATACGCAGCCTCAGAATTAAAAACTGATTCAAGCCCAGGAACAGTTTGTGCTCTATCTGTACCTCCATAATAATTAGAAATATCGTCTGGAGTTGTATTTCCTCCGTAATAGTTAATTACCATGGCAATCGCTGTATTTTGACATGAGCCATAAGGATTGTAATCATTGTCTAATTGATAAAAATAAGGAACTCCGGCAATATAAGTAGAAGAAGATTTAAGACTGGTAACTCTAAAACTGTTTGATACAGGAGGTACAACGCCTTCTTTAACTAAAATTTGGTAAATAGCCATTACCGATTCAGCTCTGGAGGCATTTCTTAATGGATCAAGTTTTGCTTTTGTAGGGTAATTAGCAATTAGTTTATTAAAAGCTGCTCTTGCCATAGCACCTCTCGCCCAGGAAGGGATATCCGTATAATCTGAAAAGTAGCTTAAAATTGACTCATTAGCATTATCTAACCCTGAATGGCTTGCCAAAGCTATTAACATTTGATATTTAGAAATCCTGTCATTCGGCCTGAAGGTCCCATCAGGATATCCAGATAAATAACCAGCTCTGGCTACCTGTAAAATTTGATTTTCTGCCCAATGTCCTGAAATATCTATAAATGACCTGTTTTGGTAATTTGGATTCAAATCGGGATTAATTGTAGCAGAAATCATAGCGGCAAACTCCGCTCTAGTTAAACTTTGGTCAGGCCTGAAGGTTCCGTCGCTATATCCAGATAGATAACCTTTGTTAATTAACTCTGAAATTTCAGACTCAGCCCAATGACCATCTATATCGGCTAATCCGTTATTTTGATTTCCAAAATCAGCAGCCCAATTTACATTTTCTAGAGTATTCCAAATACTAAGGGACGTTCCTCCTCCTGGAATTCTCCAAATTGAAGTTTCAGCGCCAGATGCTGCAATTGCATCATTAATCTGACTTGATGTTATCTGATCATATTCTGTACTAATTATATGATGAACAGGTTTTTTACACCCTAGTGATCGGTACTCATTTGTACCATAATCAACCCAGTATTTTGCATTTGACATATAAGATCCTCCCCATACCTCCAGATATGTTTGTGGCATATGTGCATCTACATATTGATCTATAATATCAACGCGCATTCCATGATCTTTCGGGTTGCCCCAGCTAGTACAATAAAGTTTAAATCCATTACCATATCCATCACTATTAGCTTCATTAATGGCCTTTCTAAATTCACCAAATAAACTATGCAGCTCAGAAGTTTTACCATCAAACTCTACTTCAATATCACTAACAAAACCCTGAAAACCTGCTTGAGCAGCATAATATACTGCGTTCGCCTGAGAATATTCATTTCCTGGATAGTTGTAAGCCCATGCCCAAACTTCCAAGCCCGCATTTTTATATGCGTTTACAACGGCTTGATCCTTATTTTCTTTCCAAATATTAGTGCCATCAGCAACTTTAACATAAATTCTGGATACGCCCATATCTACCAGATCGCTTGCTAAAGCAGAGTGACTAGAATATCCTGTACCCTCCAGGTACCAAAGCCACATCCCTAATTTGTTATTGCCAGAAATTCGTGCACTTTTCCTACCGCTAACTCCTGGCGGAATGCCTTTTTCAATTACATCACGACCATGTTCTTTTGGCGGAGTTGTTCTGATGGAGGAAGTTTTTTCATTGGTTTCAGAAATTGGATCTACTTGCTCATTGTTACACCCATGAAATACCAGCATTATCATCAATACCAGTAGATAGCATAATCTGTTCTTAATCATAATTCAATTTTGGTTTAAGATTATTAGTAAATCTCTAATGTATCACCAAGACTGAATCACTCAAAAATTAAGATATCTATTAATTGTCTACAGATTGCAAATCCCAAAACCTGTATATATCTACAAATATTCAAAATAAGGCTTTATAAGTTATTTAAAGTAATATCTGATCTCTACAATGCTTTTAAATATTCCACCAGGTTCTTTCCTTTTTCAAGACCTAACTTCTTCCTCAATCTATACCGGTTCATATCAATAGTCTTTGGTGCAACCCCCATTGCTATAGCAATTTCTTTTGAATTAAAATCCGATCTGAGTAAAATCGCTAACCGTTTTTCATTAACTGTTAATTTTTCAGCTTTATCCTGCAAATTCTGAATAAATTCATTCCATGCAGTGTCTTCCAAATAACTCTTATACCATTTTTCAGAATCGAAGTTTAATCGTTTTTGATATTGAGTTAATTTCTCCCTAATTCCCTTTATAAAGTTGTTATCTCCCTCTTTTTCCTGATTCAAGTATTTTTCAATTTCATTTCCAAAATCAACGAGTATTTTGTTTTTCTCCAGTAATAATGATCGTTGACTTAATAAATTCTCTTGTTTTTGAGCTAATTGGTTTGTCAAATTCTGCTTTTCTAATTCCAGTATTTTCAGACTATTCTCCTTTGCCCTATTAAATTCAATGTTATAGTTTACTTCAGCTTTTTTCCTTTTCTTTCGTTGGGAATAATATACTATTCCAAAAGCTAGTGATATAAATAAAAATGATATTGATATTAATGCTATTCGATTGCTAATAATCTTCAATTCTTCTTCCTTATTCGCTATCTGAAGTTTTTGAATAGCCAATAGATATTTTTGTTCTTCGGCGATTTCATTTACCCGGTTTTTTTGTTCATTAAGACGACGCTTTGCCTCGGCTTTATTAGAAAGTTGAAGAAATTGATAGGCCTTTTTATAATTTGAATTACCCTTATTTAATTCACTTTTTAAAAAATAATATTTTTCTAATTCTACCCGATTAGAATCCACATTATTCAAATTACCTCTTGCCCAATCAAGATATTTTTGTGCCTCTTGGTTGTTCCCAGATTGTATTTTCAGTTCCGCCAAACTTAAATAAGAAGAAAACAAATTTGCTGGTGAGTTTAACGTGTCATAAATCTCTGCAGCAGAAAGATAAAAACCTTCAGATAACGAGACATTTGATTGATTTTCATAATATAATTTCCCTAAATTATATTGAGTTGATGCAAATCCTCTGGCATATCCATAATTTTTAAACATTGAAGAAGCATTGAGTAAAATTGGTATTGCAAGGTCTGGCTTTTTACTTTCTATATAAACAGCAGCAATATTGTTCAGACATTGAGCGACACCTATATAGTTTTCATCCAGGGAATCGTAGTGCATTGCTTCATTGAGATAAGAAATGGCTTCATCATATCTTTCTACCTTTTTTAAAACAGAACCAATGTTACTTGCAGTTGTTGACAATTTTGACTCCTCTCCAAGCTGTTTTTTAATTTCAAAACCTCTTATAAAATAATAAAGTGCAGAGTCATATTGATATTCTGCGTATTTAACTAATCCTAGATTATTTAAAACCTTAGCAAACATTAAACTATCACGGATTGATTCTGCATCCATAACCATTTTTAGCGTTTGTTCAGCTTTAATTAACTGATTCTTATAATAATAAGTGACGCCCAGGGTAAGGTTATTTTTAGAAAACAGTATTTGTGAGGGATCCGCAATTAATAAGTCTTTATTTTTATTTAATAAGAAAATAGCAGAATCGAATTGATTAAGCAAAAGCAAAGTTTCTGCTCCATATATTCTCGAAAGTATAATTTTCTCTTTCGATCCACAGGAAATAGCTTCATTAAAGCCTTTCAGAAATGAATTTAAAGCCTTTTTAGGGTCTGACTTTCTAATTTTAAGACCTTCTTTTATAAATTTCTGAGCCAGACAGCTTTCTTGTAAATTATGATTACCATATGAATTGGAAATTAATAAACTACTCAGTAGGAAAAATAAAAAAATCACTCGCATTTAAAATCATGGTATGGTTGAAAGAATTATTAGACTGAGAAAAGTCTAATTCAATAATATCATACCCATGAACTTAAAAGTCAAGGATTTTAATTACTTAAATGCCATATTCAGGATTTTAAATGGAAGCATAATTAATTCCTTTAACAGATCGAAAGCTAATTCAATGGAAAGACCCAGGATTGTAAACGGTAGGGATAAAACCCATACTACTGGAAACAAAAAGAATACTAATAGAGCTAATGGCCAGCAAATTGCAAGTAAAATCATCCAAAGTAAAAAACCTAAAAGTGTTCTCATATCTATTTAGTTAGTTTACAAGCTATACTTCAACTATCAAACCAAACTCTCAACTAACTGACTTACAATATTTTATGATTTAATTAATATTAAAAAGTATTCGTTTGTGTACATGTTTTGTTCATAAGTGTACATTTCTGAATTAATTTTTGGTATATAAATTTGAAATATTGTCTATAATTTTAAGCTATGAAGCGGAAGGAACTAGAGATAACAGAAATAAATGAGTTACTATTTGAACTTCAAAATGACTCTGATATAAAATTGATTTTTGACAATGACAAATGGCGCTTTACAATTTTAAAAGATAATAAAAAAGATTATCTAAGAATTCCCATAACAACAATTTATGAAGAAAATGAAGTTGTTCCTGTCTCCAGACACTTTGTTATTGCTTTAATCGAAACTGGGCATGCCGCACTTGCTTTATGTGATGAAGAAGAAATTCTCAATCATAAAGTATTTAAATCATATATGGTCAGAAAAAAGCAAGGTAAAAGTCAGTTGAAATACCTTAAAACTAAAGGGAAATCACGTGCTGGCTCGAGAGTCAGATTAGCCAATGCACTGGAATTCTTCGAAAACATCAATACTCGTTTAAATGATTACGAAGATGAATACTCCATAGATATTATTGCTTTAAGCTGTAATAAAACTATTCTCCCATTTCTTTATAACTCTAAAGTTGAGCCTCCATTTGATAAAAAAGATGACCGTCTTTATAAGATTCCAAAATATGTAGACACTCCCGGATATGAAGAAATGCTTGAAACTTATGAGTATCTAATTTCAGGAGAGCTATTTACTGAAAGTGATAATTTTATTTTGGAAGTTTAATGGATTGTTGATCTTTCTATTAGTTTGATGGCTTCCAGCTCATTTTCCCATCCCACAAAACTCACCGTGCCTTTACCTTTATAATTTGTAAACCATAACTTGATAATTTCCATTACTTTGGGATAGTTTAATTTAAATTCTTCAAATGAATCTATATTTTGAAGATTACTAACACTTCCGCTTTCGGGAACAGCTATAATCTTATCGTCTTTTTCCCCATTGTCAATTAATTTCAATATTGCTATTGGCCTAATTTCAATTGATCTACCTCCTGAAAGGGGTGCAGAAATAAGTAAAACATCCAAAGGATCTCCATCTCCACCCTCATTCTTAGATAACATTGTGTTTTTTATAAAACCATAATTTCCGGGGTACCCTAAAAAATCAATGATCCGGATTTTACCATTAAGGCTATCCGGCAATAATTCTCCGGATTCTTTATTCATTTCATATTTAGTAATTGTACCTGCAGGTATTTCGACCAACATTTCAATATTATTCTGGCCAAGAATCGGAATCCCCGATAAAATGAAAACAAGGAGATATATTTTCATGATTTAAAAATTTCAAACGCATAATTAGCAGTTGACCAAAATTCATCAAGATCGATAAGATTTTGTTTGAAAAAGAAATAAGATCAGGCCAGTCGTTTTCATTCATCACCTTTACTCCTTCTAAAACCTGGTAATAGCCTGGAAGTGGTATACCATATAAATAATCACCTTTATCATTAAATATCCATTCTTTACCAGTTTCAGACTCAAGCATCAACCTTAATTCCTTAAGTTGTTCCAATAGCAGGGAATTGATATCCGGATCTTTGTGATCTATTGCTATCCCGCACCAGGCCTTTTTATCTACAGCATCGAGTTTAAAACGAACTCCTTTAACTTCAGTTTTGTAATTAATCCAGTTAACCTTATCTCCTTCTGCAGAAGGTACAGGCCGCATAAACTGGCCAAGCTTTGTCCAGAACTCCCTCCTTTTGGCCGATGCCGCCTCTTTTGAGTACATTAAACGTTTAGCTTTATACTAACAGGGCAATGATCAGATTCAAAGTAATCAGGGTGAATACCAGTCTCTTCAACATTACTAACCAGTGAATCACTAACGAGAAAATAATCAAGACGCCATCCAATATTCTTTTCCCTGGCATTGGCCCGATAGCTCCACCAACTATAAGCTACTTCCTCCGGATTAAAATGTCTGAATGTGTCAGTGAATCCAGATTCAAGAAATGTTGTCATCCCATCTATTTCCTGCTGGGTATATCCTGCTGTTTTATTGTAATTTGATTTTGGCCTGGCTATATCAATAGGTTGATGTGCAACATTAAAATCTCCACATACTACAACGGGTTTATGTTCTTCTAAATTCTTTAGATAATTTAAAAAATCTTTATCCCATTCTGTTCTGTAAGGCAACCTCTTTAATCCGGATGATGAATTCGGAACATATACACTTACTAAATAAAAATCTGCGTATTCCGCAGCGATCACACGTCCTTCATTATCATGATCTTCCACCCCGATCCCATAATTAACACCAAGCGGTTCTTCTTTTGATAAGATGGCCGTTCCTGAATACCCTTTTTTTATGGCACTATTCGAATATATATGAAATCCTTCCAATTCATTCAAAGCTTCTTTCACCTGGTCATCCTGAGCCTTAGTTTCCTGTATACATAAAATATCAGGACTGATCTTGCCCAACGAATCTAAAAATCCTTTTCTTACTGCAGCTCTTATTCCATTCAAATTCCAGGATACAATATTTAGTGCCATTATATATTAATTTTAAATTCAAATTTTAAGAATTTAAAACTAATTCGTATCAGTCTTTCTTACAAGTATTCGTAGATTGACTGTAATAAAAAAAACCCGGCTAGACCGGGTTTAAAAATATTAATAAGATTAATTTAATCAAGTAGCCAGTTCTTTTTTACCTTTTCCTGAAATAAGAGTATCTTCTCCTTTTAGAATTAATGAAAGATCATTCTCTGATTCATTAGTGATCTCAACATTATCTTTAGTTATATCTACTTTTAAAACTATATCTCTGAAGTTAATTTTAAATGAATATCCTTCCCATTTAGAGGGTAAAAACGGATTAAGATGCAATTTTCCGTCTTTAATTACCATGCCTCCAAACCCTTTTATCACAGCCATCCATGTACCTGCCATCGAAGTAGTGTGACAACCATCCTCTGTATCATTGTTGTAATCATCAAGGTCCAGCCTGGCTGTGCGTAGATACATTTCATACGCTTTTTCCTCCATTCCAAGTTTAGAGGCAAGAATTGAATGTACGCATGGAGATAATGAAGATTCATGAACTGTCATTGGCTCATAAAACTCAAAATTCCTTTTAATTTCATCTATTGAGAAGTCATCCTCAAAAAAGTAGAGGCCCTGTAACACATCCGCTTGTTTGATGAAACATGATCTCAAGATTCTGTCCCATGACCAGTTTTGGTTAATAGGTCTGTCCTCTCCGTCAAGTTCATCAACAGGCATCAATACTTTATCAAGAAATCCATCTTGCTGCAGGTATACCTCTTTTTCCTCATCATAAGGAAAATACATCTTATCAATTACATCATTCCATTTACCTGTTTCCGAATCAAGATCAAAATTGACTTTATTCAAAACCCGGTCGTAATCAGAAGAATGATTTACCTTAACATAATCCAGCGCATCCAATGTATACTTCATAGTCCATGAAGCTATATAATTAGTGTACCAGTTATTGTTAACGTTATTTTCATATTCATTCGGACCGGTAACGCCAAGCATAACATATTTTTGTTTTGCTTCAGACCAGTTTACTCTCTGTGCCCAAAATCTTGAAATTCCAATTAAAACTTCTAGGCCATACTCCGCCAGATATGCCTGATCTCCGGTATATCTTGCATAGTCATATATAGCATAAGCTATCGCACCATTTCTATGGATTTCTTCAAATGTGATCTCCCATTCATTATGGCATTCTTCACCATTCATTGTCACCATTGGGTATAATGCAGCGCCATTTGTAAAACCTAGTTTTTCTGCATTCTCAATAGCTTTTTGAAGATGATTATAACGATAAACTAATAAATTTCGTGCTACGTGACTATCAGCAGTACTCATATAAAAAGGCAGACAATAGGCCTCCGTATCCCAGTATGTGCTTCCTCCGTATTTTTCACCGGTAAATCCTTTAGGTCCAATATTCAGCCTAGGGTCTTCACCTGTATAAGTCTGGTATAATTGAAAAATATTAAATCTGATACCCTGTTGAGCTGCGACATCGCCTTTGATAACTATATCTGCTTCGGTCCATTTGCTTTTCCAGGCCTCCGCCTGTTCTTTCTTTAAATTCGCAAACCCCTTTGTAGAAATTTTGGAAATCTCATCTTCAGCTACCTCTACCAGTTTATTTTCATCGTGATTTTGAGAAGAAATATTAGCAGCATATTTATAAACTGTTAATGTCTCTCCTTCTTTAATTACTGATTCAATGATATTAGATGCATATTTTTCTTTTTCAACTAACTCAGAATTTAAAGTAAGCTCTTTACCCTGGTGAATTATAGAATAGCTCATCGCTGAGCATACCACGAAATTTGTCTTCTTAGTCGAAGCTTTTACCCATGCCCTACCGTTTGAAGCAGACTGATCTAATGCATTCCAGAATTTTTCGTCATAATTTGAATCTTCATTAACTACATCAAAATCTATAAAAGGCTCAATTTTAATCGGAGCTGAAAAATTCTTTGCTTTGATCGAGTATTCGATTGCCCCTGTCTGATCATCTACTATGCTACAAAACCTGGTTGACTTAACTTCTACCTGATTTCCATTTTCGAGAGTAGCCGTAAAAGACCTTTCCAGGTAGCCTTCTTTCATATTGAGAACTCTTTTGAAGTCAGACACTTTTGCTTTGGCCAGATCCAGAGCTATACCATCTATCCAAATATTTATACCTATCCAGTTACTGGCATTAAGTACTTTGGCAAAATATTCTGGGTACCCGTTTTTCCACCAGCCCACACGTGTTTTATCCGGATAATAAACGCCAGCAATATAGTTGCCTTGTAGAGAGTCACCACTGTACTGTTCTTCAAAGTTTGCCCTTTGTCCCATTCGGCCATTTCCAAGTGAAAAAATACTCTCAGAAACACGATTGAGTTCGGGAACAAATCCTTCCTCGATTATATTCCATTCATCATGGATGATGTAGTCTTTCATACAGTTTTAGAATTTATCTTATTTGGGGTTATTCAAGGATTTTAATTCATCAAGTGTAATATCGGCCAAAGAGCTTCTTACAATGTCAGCTTTGCCTAAAATGTCAGGATCACCAATACCTACTACTTTAAATCTTCCGTTCTGTGCAGCTTCAATTCCTGCCAGAGCGTCTTCAAATACAATGCTGTTTTCAACTTTAACGTCAAGCTTTTCTGCGCCCATTATAAATATCTGTGGATCAGGCTTTGCTTTAGTAATCATTGTCCCATCAACTATGACGTCAAAATAATCGGTCATATTCAGTAAGTTAAGACACAACTTTGCATTTTTACTGGAAGATCCCAAGCCAATTTTGATGTCATTTTGTTTTAAAGTATCCAGAAACTGGCGTGCTCCAGGTAATTCATCACCGGGCTTCATTTCATTTACAAATTCCAGGTACCATTCATTTTTCCTGGCAGCTAGTTCTTCCTTTTTCTCCTGAGAAATTTCTTTTTTACCCTTTTTAAGTATAATGTCGAGTGAGTCCATTCTTGACACTCCTTTTAATTCTTCATTATCCTCTTCAGTAAAAGTAATACCCAGTTCTTGCGCCAGTCTTTTCCATGCTAAATAATGATATTTAGCTGTATCTACAATGACCCCATCCAGGTCAAATATACATGCTTTCACATCCATTTTAAGCGGTTGTAATTAGTGTTTATTTAGGTTATACAGTTGTCAAATATAAACTGTTGGTTAAATTCAGCAAACATTCATAAGAAAACTTGGGCCAACTCTAAATAGCATTATTTCACCAATAATTTTATGCAAACGTTTGATAATTGATTAAATGCCATTTTACCCAAATACACAAAATTTTATTTTTTTTCATTTTTGCTCATAAAATTTTACGATTCGTTAATTTATAAGAAATTACTACGCTGATTTTACGATTTATGCAAACGGTTACAGTAACATTATCAAATTATATAGATGTTTATTATTTATAATTTAATTCATCAAAATCATATATGAACAACTCATTAGAAATTATTCATCGTGATGGGCAATCTAAAGGTGTTTTTTATATTCCTGGCAAAGAAAGAAGACGATTAGCTGAGATAACCTATTCTAAATCAGGAGAAAAATACATTATTATTGATCACACATTTGTCACTAACTCCCTAAGAGGACAGGAGATCGGTGAAAGCCTGGTTAATAAAGTTGTGGAACTGGCAGAGAAACAAAATAAAAAAATCATACCCAAATGTCCGTATGCCAACAAATTAATGAAGAATGATTCAGCATATAATCATATACTTGCATAAAAGATTATTATGGATAAACTAATATCGATTCTTTCTATTTCTATTTTATTTATTAATTGTAATAGTCAGGATTTTCAATACGCTCAAAACACTACACCTCCTGATCATTCTGGTTTCACACAAATCCTGCAAAAATATGTTGATGATGATTATTTGGTAGATTATGAAGGCATGCTAAATGATAGAACCAGGTTAGATAGTTATCTAAATGAGTTAAGTAATAATGCTCCCTCGAAAGACTGGTCAAGAGAAGAACAATTGGCTTACTGGATCAATGCGTATAATGGCTTTACATTAAAGCTTATTTTGGACAATTATCCTGTGGAAAGTATAAAGGACCTACACCCGACAGTTAATATACCTTTGCTCAATACCGTCTGGCATAAAAAGTTCTTTAAAATCAACGGCATCGATTTCAATCTAGATGAAATTGAACACGGTATTTTAAGAAAGAAATTTGATGAACCGAGAATTCATTTTGCAATAAACTGTGCTTCTTATTCATGCCCTCCACTAAGAAATGAAGCATATGTTGCCTCCAGAATAAATGAACAATTGGATGAACAAGCTCGCAAATTCATAAATGATCCGAAAAAGAACAAAATCACCACTGATAAAATCAAAATTTCTAAGATATTTAAATGGTTTACAGGAGATTTTAAGGCAAACGGCTCATTAATCGAGTATTTGAATAAATATTCTGAAACAACAATTAAAGAAAGTGCAGATATAAATTATATGGAATACGACTGGAGCTTGAATGAACAATAATTTCTCTATAATAATCCCTGTTATTAATGAAGAATTAAACTTAATAAAGCTTCTTCCATTCCTATTGAACAATATTGACTCAAGGGATGAAATAATTATAGTTGATGGAGGTAGTTCAGATAATACCCAAACATTAATAAAAAAGTATTCCAAAGTCAGATATTACCATTCAGATAAATGCTCGAGAGCTATTCAGTTGAATATTGGTGCTAATAATGCCATAAACAACATTTTATATTTTCTTCATGCCGACACTCTCCCTCCAGAAAACTTTCGGAATAAAATTATAGATGCCCTGAACCACGGTCATAGAATGGGTGGCTTTAAAATGAATCTGGATCAGGCAAATTCTAAATTACTTGTGATTAATTCTTATTTCTCTGGAAAAAAAGGAGTTTTTAATGGTGGTGGAGATCAATCCCTTTTTATTAGAAAAAGTGATTTTTACGAAGGCGGTAAGTATGATGAACGATTTTGTATTATGGAGGATTTCAACTTCTACCTCAGAAATAAAGGTAGGTTTGGATATCATATTATTCAGGAAGATATTCTGGTTTCATCCAGAAAATATATAAATAATAGTTGGTTAAAAGTAAATTTTATTAATGCAATAGCTTTACTTCGCTTTTCTTGGGACACTCCCCGGATAAAATAAAATCCTTTTACAATAAGATGCTTAAATAGCTGATGTTTGATAAACAAATTTTAATCGATATAGTAACAAAAAAAATGCCTTTTGGTAAGTATAACAACAGGCTGATTGCAGATCTGCCCATTAGTTACCTGGAGTGGTTTAAAAGAAAAGGTTTTCCTGATGGAAAACTTGGAATATGGCTTGAAACTACTTACGAGATCAAACTTAATGGCCTTGATGATATCCTCTATAAATTAAAGTCCATTAAAAAATAAAGAGGCCCAAATTGGACCTCTTTACGTGCAAGTAATCAAGCATCAAACAAGTATATTATTAATCTTCTACTTCTATTTCTAACTTAACCTCTGAATCAGTAAATACGTTTGTTTTAAAACTGTCAGATATAGTTTGAAACAAATCAAGGTTCTGATCCTTACTTATAATTATTTCACCATCCTGATTTCTGGAAGCAGATTCGAATGCTAACGGATCGATTTGATTAAACCATAAATACGGGAATAGTTCAATTTCCACTAATCCGGTTCCGTCAAATGTAAATTGTCCTTCAGCTTCCAGCTCTATTTCAAGATACTCATTAAATAAAAATTTAAATGGCACCGAATTATTTTCAGAATCGGTAAAAGTACCTTCAAGTATAAAGGCAGTATTTTCAGAACTTCCATCAAGCTTTAAACCTAATTCGAGTTCATTGTAAATACCTTCTCCTAAACTAACCTGAGGTAATTCAGGAGTAGATTCACCTGTAATTAGATTAACTGAAGTTTTAGTGTTACTTTCAATCTCAATCTCAGTATTTGAGCTCTCTGCTTCGAAATCAACCTCTTCGAGATTAAGAGTTCCCGATGTAAAAATAATTTCACTGGCAGCGACCCTACCGGAATTTAATGTAGTACCCTGTGGATCCATATAAACTTCGTAGATAAGTTTATTGTCTTCCGGTCTTGTTGATTCTTCATCATCACATGATGAAAAAGTAAGTAATGAGGCAAATGCCAAAATTCCGAAAAAATTTAATCTGGTGTTTGTCATAAGTGAATGATTATTGTTTGTCTATTGGCTAAAATTCAAACACCATGCCAGTACAATCCTTTTGTGATAAATTGTTATACAAATGTTATCATTTTATTTACCGGATTATATTCTATATCCGTTAAACACAATTAGATGAAACATGTTAATAAATAAAAAACTAAATATGTATCGTTTTAATGTAATCATACTTTTGAGCGCCTTCGTTTTTGTATCTGCTTGTGGGCAAGAGGGTACACAGTCTGTGGAATCAGTAAACAACCACAATTTTGAAGTTGTCAAATCTGAGCAGGAATGGAAGAAAGAACTTACTCAGGAAGAATATAATATATTGAGAGAAAAAGGAACTGAAAGAGCATTCTCAGGAAAATATGACAACTTCAAAAAGAAAGGAGTATATACCTGTGCAGGTTGTGGAACGAAAGTATTCAGCTCGAAAACCAAGTTTGACAGTGGAACCGGATGGCCCAGTTATTATGATGTATATAATGAAGAAAACTTGCTTCTGGTTGAAGACAGATCAATGGGAATGGTCAGAACTGAAGTTGTTTGTGGTACTTGTGGAGGGCACTTAGGTCACGTTTTTAAAGATGGACCTCAACCTACGGGATTAAGGTATTGTATTAATTCAGCTGCTTTAGATTTTATTCCTAAAGACAAGCTTTAATTAATATCCGGTAGTGTAATGCTTCTTTAATATTTTCTCTGCTTTTTTACCCTGGAAAATAAAAGCATCTCGACGATCATATTCTTCCCTGGGAATAGATTTCATAAAATATTTCCAGCTATAACCTCCTACCCACCACTCTTTTGATCTGAAGACACTTAAGAGAGCATCATAAGCTAAAGCCTGATCCTCTTCATTATAAGCTGAATCTGAAACTTGCCAATGCCCATTATATGAACCATCCTTACTCATATATCCATACTCAGTAAATATAATTGGCTTATTTACTCTTAGATTTAACTCTTTGAGATCCTCAACCCAAGGAGTCCAGGAACTTTTAATTGATTCAAAGTCAGATAATTCCTCTGCTTTATTTTTGGGTAAAGGAAAATATGCATTAATGCCGACAAAGTCTAGCTCATCCCAAAAACTGATTTGAGAATAATTATCCCAATTAGCAGAATAAATTAATTTTCCCTTATAGACCTTTCTGACTTTTTCAATCAAATCTTTCCAGTGTTCAGGATAGCTTACAACCAGCTTTCTGAGTTCATTACCTATAGAAAACATATCCACATTCATTGAATCTGCTATTTCAGCGTAATGAAGGATATAATGATTATAATCAGTAAACCATTGGTCAATTGAATCTTTCTCAACTATAAAATCACCCGGCCAACCATCACCAAATATCCACAAATGAGGTTTAAGAAGGACTTCAAGATCATTTTGATGAGCTAGCTCTATAGTTTTAATAACACCCTTATCCTTTTCTCCCCACCATTGTCTTTCATGATTAAATACTACTTTTTGAACCCCTTTACGAGAAAATCCAAATGGAACAACAGCAACATGAGACACTCCCATTTCTACTAAGGAATCAAAATAAACCGGATCAAACGGTTCAGGTGGTGCTACTAGATTAACTCCTCGTATTTTTATTTTATTCTCTGTTGAGGAATCTTTCATACCTGTACATGACGATAGGATACTTGCAGAAATGATCAAATATGATAAGATCCTCAACATTTTATTAAGAAAACTTAATATACTATATTTTCTCTATGTTAAAACCAGCTTTTTCAACTGCTTTTATCACTTCTTCTTCATTTGCTTCATCATCAAAAGTGACTTCCAGGACTTTATCCGGATTATCCGTGTCAACTTTCCAGAAATCCACATCATCCAAATCATTCAAATGAGGGGTCACTGACTTTATACAATTACCGCAATTAATATTAGTCTTAAATTTTATACTCTCCATTATTTGATAATCTATCTTTTATTACGTAAAAATAAACTATTTAACACAACTGACACAGAACTAAAGGCCATTGCTGCACCTGCAATCATTGGGCTTAAAAGCCATCCTGTAAAAGGATATAATACTCCAGCAGCAATTGGAATGGCTATAATATTATATATAAATGCCCAAAATAAATTCTGCTTGATAGTTTTTGAGGCATTTCGGCTCAACTTAACAGCCTGTAGAACCTTCGATAGGTCTCCTTTCATTAAGATAATACCTGCGCTGTCAATTGCAATATCTGTACCGGTACCCATAGCAATTCCGGTATCGGCCAGGGCGAGGGCCTCAGCATCATTTATTCCATCACCCGCCATAGCTACCTTAAAATTTCTTGATTGTAGTTCTTTGATGGTTTTACCTTTGTCTGAGGGCAATAAATTCGCCTTGTAATGTTCAATACCAACTTCTCTGGCAACAGCTTTTGCAGTAACTTCATTGTCACCGGTTAGCATTTCTGCTTCAATCCCTTCTTTTCTCAGTTGCTTTATGGTTTCTTTTACTCCAGGCTTAACCATATCTTCGATCACAGCAAAGCATAAAACTTCCTGGCCTTTAGCCATATACACTTTCGTACCGGCCCTACGCTCATACTCAATATGCTTGGCTTTTATTATCGGGTCATTGGTGAAGGCGTCATGATCGTCCATCATTTTTAGATTACCAATAACATATTTACTGCCCTTACAATCTGCTACCATACCCTTTCCTGGTACATTCTGAGAGTTTTCAATTTCGAATACCTCAGGATTTTTAAGATCTTTTAAAAATCCACTGATAATTGCTTTTCCGAGAGGATGCTCAGATTCTTTCTCTATACTTAAGAAAACATTTTTATAATATACTTTATCCTCCTCAGGGACATTACCTGCCCAAATAATTTCTTTCAATCTGGGCTTACCTTCAGTAATTGTTCCTGTTTTATCTAAAACTAGAATATTAGATTTTTGCAGAGATTCAAGGCTATCAGCATTCCTTATTAGGATACCTTGTTCAGCTCCGTTTCCAATACCGGCCATTAAAGCCGTTGGAGTTGCCAGTCCAAGTGCACACGGACATGCAATAATTAATACAGTAACCAATACTGAAACAGCATGTGTCAATTCTGGTTGAGGACCAACAAAATACCAGATAGCAGCTGAAAAAATGGCTATTAAAATAACTACAGGAACAAATACTGATGCTATCTTATCCGCAATTTTCTGAACTTTAGGCTTTTCTGCCTGGGCATTTCTTACCATTTCAATAATCTGTGAAAGTAAGGTATCATTGCCCACGCCGGTGGCCAATACCCTTAAAGTCCCGTTTCCATTGATTGTTCCTGTAAAAACCTGGTCTTTCTTAGTTTTAAATACGGGAATCGGTTCACCAGTAATCATGCTCTCATCAACATAAGTTTCCCCTTTTTTAATCTTTCCATCTACAGGTATTCTTCCTCCTGGCTTAATTATCACAAGGTCTCCTGTAATTACTTCCTCAACCGGTACTTCAGTTTCCTCTCCATTTCGAAAAATGGTTACTACAGACGGTTGAAGCTTAATGAGATTTTTAATGGAAGATGAGGTTTTGGATTTTGCTCTTTCTTCCAGATATCTGCCTAATAATATTAACGAAATGATAACTACAGCAGACTCAAAATACACATGCGGTTCTAATCCCCTGGAGATTAAAAATTCAGGGTAAACTGTATTAAACAGACTATATAGAAATGCAATACCGGTACTTAAAGCTACCAGAGTATCCATATTCATCTGACCATGACGTATTCTTTTATAAGCATTTATAAAAAATTCATTGCCTGAATAAAACAAAACCGGAATACTTAAAACCAATGAAATTTCATTAGCATACGCGATACTGTTATTCAAAATCATTGAAATGACAAATATCGGTGTAGTAAGAGTTAATGCGATTATTAACTTCTTTTTAAGAGTGTTTAATCTTTCTTCCTCTATGTATTCAGTTTGTTCAACCTGTTTTTGGGCAGTACCAAGTATTAATCCATAACCTATTTTTGATGCTGCATCGTTTAGGACATCTTCTGAAATAAGATCTTTACGAAAGGAGATATTAGCAGATTGGTCTGCATAATTTATTTTAACAGAATCTACCCCATCAAGCTCAGAAAGAAATGTTTCCAGCGAATTCGCACATGCAGCGCATGTCATTCCAGTAACTGAAGTTTTTATATTCTTTATTGTTTCTTCCACAAGTCTGTTTTTAACTCTTCATAAATACGATTAATCACAACTATTGTTTGAACATTTATTATCATAAGTCGCGAATATCAAACATGAGTTTATTTCGGCTCATTTTTCAAACAATTACGCTTTACTATAAGTTTTCTTTATAAAGAAATTATAATTCATTAATTTATACTCAACCAAAATCATTTTTTATCAACCTTTTCATTGTATGCTTGTATTCTACCAATCTAAAACGATTTTATGGCATTGCATCGTGATAAAACTATGCGTTATAACTATTCTTTCTTTATTCTTTTTTAATTTTTATTCAGGCTCTCATTTGCCAAGTGTTATTATACTTGTTACATGCTGCATTGTTTTATTAGTTTCAACAATGTCAATTATCAGATCGCATAACCAATACAAAAAAAGATCTATTAAAAATCATAAGACATTATTTTATTTCAATCCAAGCCCGATGTGGATTTATTGCAAAAAGACACTTCAATTTCTGGATGTAAATGAGGCCGCAATATCTAAATACGGATATACATTAAAGGAATTTCTCAACCTTAGTCTAATAGATATTATCAAAGAAGCTGATGTAAATAAGTCATATAGAAACTATTTGGGGCTCAGACAAAATGATTCTAAAGATAAAAAAACCTGGATTCACTATACCTCAGAAAATGATCAATTGATCGTCGAAAAAAGATCCTATAAAGTTAAATACAAAAACGAAGATGCCGTACTGGAAATCATTATTGATGTTACTTCAAGATTAGAAGCAAATAAAAAGTTAACAGCTTCAATAAATGAACTGAACGACTTTGTCTATCGGGCATCGCATGATATTAGAGGACCCCTAGCCCGAATTATAGGACTTTCTAATATCATGAAGAAAGATGAAGGTAAAGCAAAAAAATTCTCAGAACTAATTGAAAATACCGCTACTGTACTCGATCATAACTTAAAGAGGTTATTGAGTTTAAACAATATTAAAAATATTGATCCTATTCCCTCAAAAATTGATGTAAAAGACTTGATTAAGAAAATTTGCAGTGTAGAAAAAATACAGCATCAGGGTGCGGGAATTAATTTGATCTATGATTTTCAACATAATCTTATTGTCTATACAGATGAACAGCTTTTAAGGATTATACTTGAAAATATCATTGAAAATGCATTTAAATACTCTAAAAATATTAATGATTCATTTATACTTATTACTGCATATAAAAAAGATCAGAACTTTTATATTCATGTTTATGATAATGGTATTGGTATCGAAGAAAAAATCAGGTCTAAAATTTTTGACTATTACTTCAGGGGAACCTCAAAATCTGAAGGTCCGGGAATCGGATTATCAATTTCAAAGCAGGCAGCATCCAAAATAAATGCATCTATTTTTTACGAAAAAATAAAGCTTTCAAATGATTTAGTTACTGAATTTAAAATTAAAATACCTCCATTATCTTTATCAAATCCTGATCAAATGCCTAATTTTAAAATCATCAATACATTACCGGCATATTATTATTACTCATGAACAATAAGTTACTTTTTGAATACCATAAAGAACTGAAAGAAAAATTTCCAACGGATAAAATAGATTCATCTATTAATGTCCTTGATCCGTACGAAGACGATAAAACAATAGAAAATATAGAAATCTTCTTTGATAAGTATTACAAAGATAAAGAGCATCGAACTGTAATCCTTGGAATTAATCCGGGAAGATTTGGTGCAGGTGTAACGGGTATACCTTTCACAGATCCAATTTATATGGACTCTGAATTAGGTATTCCTAATAATTACAATAAAAGACATGAGTTATCATCGCAATATATCTATCAAATGATTAGTGATTATGGCGGTCCTGAGAAGTATTATGGAGATGTGGTTGTCAGTGCAGTTTCTCCTCTCGGATTTGAAAAAGACGGCAAAAACTTAAATTACTACGATGATAAAAACCTGAAAAGTCTGATTTATGATTATTCTGTACATCAACTAAAAAAGCTTATTGCTATAGTTGGTCCTCAAAAATCAATTATAAGTCTCGGAGGCGGCAAAAATCAAAAATACCTGGAAGATCTTAATAAAAAAGAACAACTAGCAGAAGAAATAGTCGCTCTTCCCCACCCCAGATATATTATGCAATACAAAAGGCGGTATTTAAAAGACTACACTTCACACTATATAAACACTATTAGTTCAGTTGTTGACAAGAATAGATCTGTCTGATTTGCTGATCTGTCTAACTAATGCGGAGTAATATTTATTTTCCTTTAATGTATTCTCATTACCAATGATTATCAGCTTTTTCTTCGCCCTTGTTAAGGCAACATTTAAACGCCTGTAATCAGTTAAAAACCCAATTCTTCCCTTATTATTTGATCTTACCAGTGATAGAATAATAATTTCTTTCTCTCTACCCTGAAATCCATCAATCGATTTTATTTCTATCCCTTCGATTTCGATCATTCTTTTCATTAGAGCTACCTGGCCTTCATAAGGACTTATAATTCCGATATCCTCAGGAAATACACGGGAAAATAATAAAGCTTCAATAACCTGCTTTACTTTCTCAGCTTCTTCTAAGTTAAAATAGGAATAAGCTCCCTCCTTCCTTTCCTCTCTACCTTCAACATGAAGAAAGCTAATCGGCTTATCAGAGCTCAGTAGTTTGAATTTCTCAGGATCATATTGTTCATCAGGTGGCATAAATCCATTCAGATCATTGAGAGTCTTGTCTTTAGCCTGCTCCGCAGCAATCAATTGACCGCCATAGAATGATCTGTTTGAAAACTTCATGATTTCTGAATTCATTCGATATTGCACTTCGAGCATTACGCTCCATTCCTTATATCCGGAGATCCATCTTTCAAACAATGACAAATAAAGATCTTCAGCTTCTTCACAAATTACAGTCGGTGGTAATTGCTTATGATCTCCTGCCATGATCCACTTTTTGGCCTTTGTCATGGCTATTAATGAGGATGGTTCAACAGATTGAGTACATTCATCAATTACCGAAATATCAAAACTAAATGGTTCCAAAACTTCACTCCCTGCTGCACTATTCGTTGAAAGCACTACATCAGATTGCGATATAAGTTGCTTCACAGCTTCATCCTCAGCTTTCTTAGCTTCCTCCACAAGTTTATTTACTTTAACCTGTAGCTTTAACCAATTGGCCATTCTATGGATCTTTGGGATTGGAATACCCCTGGTAGAAGCCTTTTTCTTTGAAAGCTTTAGTATCTCCTGATCAGATAATCCTCTTTTGTTTTGCCCGTTTGGAACAGTAAATTTATCCTGATCTTGTTTTAGTTCATGAATAGAATTCCACATAGCTGTAGCTGATTGAAAACCTTCGGTATTCTGAATTTTATAATCCAGGCACACAGGAATGAGCTCCTGATGAATTCTGGCAGGATTACCAATTCGCAGAACCTTCAGACCTGATTTCATTAATTTTTCAACCATATTATCCACTGCAGTATTAGAATCCGCTGTGGCTAATACTTTCTTTCCCACTTTAACTTCCTGATAGATAATTTCGGTTAAAGTAGTCGTTTTACCCGTCCCGGGAGGTCCGTGTAATAAGAATAAATCCTTACTTTGGAGGCACTTTTCAATTGCAAATTTTTGCTTACTATTCAATTTGGAATTTGAATAGGATAATTCTTCAAGTGGTTTTTCATTCTCTTCTCGTGGTTCACGATGGAAAAGTAAAAGATCGGACAGGATTTGATGTGGTTTTAGTTTTCCTACAGCCTCCTGCATCCTCTTAAAGGTAACATCATTGGCAAATAGATCCACCCTTACTCCTCTGCCATAAACATAATGTGGTGGCAGTGTCTGATAGGCTACTGTTATCGTTCCTTTTGTTAACTCATGAACAACAGCATGTTCTTCTCTCCCGGAAGGATTTCCACTACTCAATATTACCAAATCACCCACACTGATTTGTGTATCAGGCAACTTTCCTCTTCCACCTAATCGAACAAGATAAGTACCTCCAAGACCTGCCCCGGCATCCTTACCGCGAAGATCGAGTAACGCTCTGCCTTTTCGCTGACGCTCTGCTCCGGATAAAACCCTGATCTCATTAAGTTGAGTCATCATTTCTTCCTCTCGCTCAAGGTCAATAAGCTTTTTAAAATACTTTTGGTATCGCTTTATACTTTTAATTTCTTCCAATTTTGCTATTGTTTACCCTTAACTTCACCTAAAACAACTGACAAATAAGTATACTGAATATCAACAAATTATATTAAGTTAACTAAATAAATAATCAACCAAATTTTCAAGAAAATATTTTCTTAAGATCAGAAACAAAACTTTCCTTTCTCGAATCCTCCATCATTACATTGTTTACAGCTTTCTGATCTTCAATTGATTTATCCTGTGAAAGTTTAAACCTGTTTTTCAAACTTGAAACCTTAATTTTAAAACCCTGAATGTAGGGTAATAGTTTATCAATTCTGGGATCATTGTAATTGAGTTTCCAATCCTTCGTATCTAATTCATCAACCATTCTAACCAACAATTTTCGACACTCTTCATCAGAGATAAATTCAGATTTCCCAATCACTTCAACATAAGCGTAATTCCAGGTGGGGAGTTGATTTTCACTGATATAATTCAATGGAGAGATGTATGTATCCGGGCCTTTAAAAAGAACCTTAACTTCTGCTCCTGATAATGAACTGGTTTGTGGATTGTTTTTATCAATATGCCCTAACAGTTCCATTCCTTTCGAATTTTCATCTGTCAGCAAGGGCATCAGGGTTACATCAGGTAAAGAATCAGTATTTGAACTAATAACAGTAGCAAGTGGGAATAACCTCATCACTTTCAGTGACATGGCTATTGAAGATTCATTATAATGTTTGGGAGGATATTTCATTTATATATTGATTAATTATTACAGGATGTACTGCCGAACGGTTTGAATTTTATACCTTTGCAGCTTTAAAATTATCAAATGCCTCAGGGCTAACAAATAATTACGAATGATTTCAGCAAATAACTTATCCTTACAGTTTGGTAAACGCATTCTTTTTGATGATGTTAACATCAAATTCGTTAATGGAAACTGCTATGGTGTAATTGGTGCTAACGGAGCAGGAAAATCTACTTTTCTAAAGATTCTTTCGGGCGAAATATCACCAACAGCAGGCCAGGTAGCCATGGAACCCGGTAAAAGAATGGCTGTTCTTAAGCAGAACCATTTTGAGTTCGATGAAGAAACTGTAATGAACACTGTGTTGATGGGGCACCAAAAACTATGGTCTATCATGCAGGAAAAAGATGCCATCTATGCAAAAGAAGATTTTTCTGAAGAAGATGGAATAAAAGCTTCTGAACTGGAAGCTGAATTTGCAGAAATGGACGGTTGGAATGCAGAACCTGAAGCAGCTGCTTTATTAAGCGGCCTTGGTATTCATGAGGATCATCATTATTCACTTATGAAAGACCTGCCTGGTACGCTTAAAGTTCGTGTCTTGCTTGCCCAGGCTTTATTTGGAGATCCGGATGTGCTGATTCTGGATGAGCCTACCAACGACCTTGACCTTAATACGATATCATGGCTGGAAGATTTTCTTCTGGATTTCAAAAACACAGTTATCGTAGTTTCTCACGACAGGCATTTCCTGGATACAGTGTGTACTCACATTGTCGATATCGATTATAAAGAAATAAACCTTTTTACGGGTAATTATACTTTCTGGTACGAATCATCTCAGCTTGCTGCACAGCAAAGAAGCTCTGCAAATAAAAAGGCTGAAGAAAAGAAAAAAGAATTACAGGAATTTATTGCCAGATTCTCTGCCAATGCAGCAAAATCAAAGCAGGCAACCAGTAGAAGGAAACTTTTAGAAAAGATTAATCTTGATGATATCAAACCATCAAGTAGAAGGTATCCCGCTATAATTTTCTCTCAAAACAGAGAAGCAGGTGATCAAATCCTGGCCATCGATAACCTATCAAAAAGCAGAGAAGGACGACTACTTTTTGATAAGATCGACCTAAATGTGAATAAAGGAGATAAAATTGCGGTTCTTGCTAAGGACAGTTTAACAACTACCTCTTTTTTCCAGATTCTTGCAGGTGAAATTGAACCAGACGGTGGAAATTATAAATTTGGTCAAACGATCACTCCGGCATATTTACCAAACGAAAATAAAGACTTTTTCACTGGCAATGATAATCTTATCGATTGGCTAAGAGATTATTCAGAGAATAAAGAGGAAGTATATGTCAGAGGATTCCTCGGAAAAATGCTCTTCAGTGGTGAAGAAGTACTAAAAGAGGTTAATGTATTATCCGGAGGTGAAAAGGTTCGTTGTATGCTATCTAAAATGATGCTTACCGGTGGTAATGTATTATTACTCGATGAGCCAACTAACCACCTTGACCTCGAGTCGATCACCGCATTAAATAATGCCTTAATGGATTTCCCGGGAACTATTCTATTTACTTCTCATGACCATGCCTTTACTCAGTCAGTAGCTAATAGAATTATTGAGATCGGGCCAAATGGAATGCTTGACAAATTAATGTCATACGATGACTATATCGAAGATGCTAAGATCTCAGAGCAAAGAGAAACTTTACATCAATAAAAAATGACTAGTCCTGAATAAACGTTACAGTTTTTACAAGGATAAATAATTAAGTAGCATCGCACAATTTTGCGGTGCTATTTTTTTATAGGTTCTTATTTTAATTTTTTCTTGTCCATGCATAAATTCTGGAGTCTTCATATAGCAGCTGTAATGAGGACGTTCTCTGTTATAAATATCAATAGATTGTTTGATCAATTTATTCATTAGAACTATATCATTTACCAGTATGCCCTTAATAAATTCTTGCTTTAAAATACCATTCACTCGTTCTGCAATAGCATTTTGGTAGGGATCATACTTTTCTGTCATACTACACAACAGATTACCTTTATCAAGTTCCTTTTGGTAATCATCACAACAGTATTGCAAACCTCGGTCTGAATGATGAATTAGTTCTCGATCATAATACTTTCTATTTTTAATCGCTTGTTTTAATGCCTTGATTGCCCCTTGCGCATGGAGGCTGTTAGATACATTAAACCCCATTATTTTCTTTGAATAAGCATCTGTCACCAGAGATAGATACATTGGATTTTGTCGGTTCCCTATATAGGTAATATCACTAACCCACAACTGCTCGGGCCTATTAAGGGTTAAGTTCTCAACCAAGTTGCGATGTTTTCTGAATCTATGATGGGAGTCGGTCGTGATGTGGTATTGCCGTTTTGGGAGTATTTGCATGTGATTAGCTTTCATAATGGCAAACAACCGGTCTCTACCAACCCCAAGTTCCCGAAGCTCATCATAAAGCTTTTCGTAGAGCTTTCTTGTGCCTAATTCAGACATTCTCATCCGCACTTGTTGAACCTTTTTCACTACTACAGAAGCTGTTTCTCTTCTTTTAGCCTCAGATTTCTTTGCTCGATAATAAACCTGCCTACTCTTCCCAAACAATCTACAGGTAGCTGTTAAGCTTTCTTTGTACTGTTCTTTGAATCGTTCGATTGTTCGGGTGAGTACTTTTTTCTAATAGGAATCTTTAGCTCTTCTTCTGCAATATCGATCATCATATCAAAGAAAATAGCCTTTTTATCAGTAAACTCTAGTTTCTTTTCCAATGAAGCTTTCTGTTTCTCCAAGAGCTTGACTTTTTGTTCAAGCTCCAATAATTTCTGTTCTGGGCTCTTTGACAAGTTTAAATGGGTTTTGTTGTACCAATCAAAGGTACCATATTTTCTTAACCAATTTGTAATGGTAGAGTGAGATTGTATTCCATACTTCCTGGATGCGGCTCTTATGCCAAGCTCTCCTCTTTCTATCTCTTCGACCACTGATAATTTAAAAGTGTAACTGTAGTCTTTTTGTGTTCGCTTAACGTGCTGGTTCTCATCTTTTTGCTTCATAACATTACTTTTTGTGTAACGCTATTTCAGGACGAGACAAAAATCTGAAATGAAAAAGCCGGGTTATTAAATCCGGCTTTTTTTTGGTCAGTTAGGTAATAACTGTAATAGTTTTTTAAAATAGCTTCCATCATCAGGGACGCATCCCCGCTCGATTAATTGAAAAATTTCTTCTTCTCTACTCTTTTCATAATTTTTGGTAGAAGTAAAAACCTTCAATTTTTTTATATCTTCTTTACTAAGATCTGAAAGAGCCATTTCAGTAAAGTTTATTTGATTACTTTCAGCTTTCAGAGAAACTAATACCATATTCGAAGCTGAAAATCTGAATGCAGTAATGCTTTGAGGATCAAACTTCACAGCAAAGTGTATCTTTCGCATCCATTGCTCATACATTACTTCACTGAACCAGGCGATTATTTCGTCTGCTTTTTCAGGTTCTTCCTCCTTTATCTTTTTCCAATCATCTGCTGTAATTGTTTGGACCGATAAAAACTCAATAAACTCGTCTTTTAATTTTTTAAGTTCAGTTTTAGTCAGTACTCTGTATTTTTTCATTCTCCGCTTTTCTTATTCTGCTGTTTATTCCTTCCTTTACTATAAGGCTTTTGACCTGATTTTTTACCTCTGTGGTGCCTTTTGTTTTGACTATTACCTTTCCCTTTGTAATTATTCGACTTCTTATAGTTCTTTCTTTTTTTATTACGAAAAGGCTGAGGATTATACTTTGGCCCTTCTCCCAACTCTTCAGGTAATTCACCTTTAGGAACTACCGTCTCGATCATCCGCTCGATTTTATAAAATTTTCGCTGGTCATCCTCATTTATAAAGGTTACCGCTTTTCCCGTTCTGGATGCCCTGGCAGTTCTACCTACCCTGTGGACATAATCTTCCGGATCAGATGGCGAATCATAGTTAACTACAAGGTCAATTCCATCAACATCTATTCCTCTGGCTAAAATGTCAGTACCGATTAATACTCTAACCTGCTTATTTTTAAAATCTCTCATAAGAGATTCTCTTTCCGGTTGTTCAAGATCAGAATGAAATGCTCTCACATCATACTTTTTCCTGATCATTTCTTTCTCCAGGTCTTTTACTATCTCCTTTCTTGAAGCAAAAATAATTATGCTCTCGTAATTACCTTCATCAAGTAGGTTCATTAAAAGAGGTGTCTTTTGCTTATTGTAAACAGAATATCCTACCTGATCAACTCCCGCTGCTGGTTTGGATATTGAAATATTTACTTCTGCAGGATTATGAAGAATTTTGTTAGCAAGTTCTCTGATCTTTCGCGGCATTGTAGCACTAAAAAGAAGTGTTTGCCTCTTTTTAGGAATAAAAGATATGATCCTGATGATATCATCGTAAAATCCCATATCCAGCATTCTATCTGCTTCATCGAGAATTAAATGCTCCAGACCGGAAAAATCGAAATCAACAGTATTCAATTGAGATAACAACCTGCCAGGCGTGGCTACAATAATATCGACACCCTGTTTCATCGCATGTTTCTGCCTGGTCCAGGTAGCACCATCTCCTCCTCCATAAATTGGAATACTGGATGTATTTACGAAATACCCAAACCCCTGTAACTGTTGATCTATTTGTTGTACCAGCTCCCTGGTGGGCGCAAGTATAAGCGTATTGATTTTGTTAGAATTGCTTTCTGCTATTTTATTTAAGACAGGAAGTAAATATGCTGCAGTCTTACCTGTACCTGTTTGGGCACATCCAATAAGATCTTTTCCTTCAAGTACTTTAGGAATAGCCTGTTCTTGTATAGGTGTTGCTTCTTCAAAACCCATGGACATCAATCCATCCAAAAGGCTTTCGTTTAAATTAAGTTCTTGAAATTTCAAATGTTAATAATTTATTAGTGTAAATCTATAACCTAAAATATTTATCTGATTTACCAAAAAGTTGTTAAGCTAATATCAAACTATTGATGCTCAGTCTACAAATTTAAGCGGATTAAATTTAAATTGTATCATCTGTCAACAATATTAATCTTATTACTTACTATATGAAACTTAAAATAAACCTATTTTTCTTTTTCCTCTTTTTGTTTTTTGCAGCTTACTCTCAAAATAATTCAGATGATATTAGCCTCCCCGATCTTGCTTCTTATAATAAGGAAAGAAACAAAATCAATCAGACCGGAATGATCATTTTAAGTTCCTGGGCGGTTTCTAATATTGCGATAAATGGAGGAATACTACTAGGTTCTGATTCATTTTCTAAGGAAAATAAATATTTTATGCAGATGAATATTTACTGGAATGCAGTAAATTTAGTAATAGGAGGTTTTGGGCTTTACTCAGCAATAAATGGAAATAATAACTTAAGCCTGGCTAATTCAATTACTGAACAATCCAGTATCGAAAAAATTTTACTACTTAACACTGGACTCGATGTAGCTTATATAGCCGGAGGGTTTTGGCTAAGAGAAAAAGGTAAGAATTCTTCTAAAAATCCTGAAAGATGGAAAGGTTTTGGAAAATCGTTAATTCTACAAGGAGGCTTCCTGTTAGGATTTGATCTCGTTTTATATTTTATACATAGTAACCATTCAGAACAATTAAATAATATTGTTGAAATGATTAGCCTGAACGAAAATGGTGTTGGATTTAAATTTAATTTCTAAATGAAACAATATTTCTTTCTACCAAGCATAATGATATTCATTGCTTTAACTTCTATGATTACATTTAATAATCTAAATAAGATTTTAGACGACGCTGCATGGGAAAAGAGGGTATTAATAATTTCCTCAAGTAGTGATAAACATTCATTAATCAGAGAACAGTATACTAAATGGAAAAAAGAACTTCCAGGACTAATTGATCGGGACCTTATTATTATTGCTCCTAAAGAAGCAAAATGGATGATAACCACAAACCAGGCTGATATAGAAACACACTTTGTCCCAAACAAAAAAATTATTCATAAATTCGAATTGGACAGTAGTAAGCTAAACATTATTCTCATAGGTAAAGATACAGGGGTAAAAGATATTACTCACGAAATAAAGGATAGTCAATACTGGTTTAACCAAATAGATCAAATGCCTATGCGTAAATCCGAGATGAAAAAGCATTGATCATTTTGACCTTTCTGCCAAGTCTGAAATTGTTTCCAATTTGTATTTATCAGCGAATTCATCTCTTACCATTAGAGCAAAAGTATTATTCAGGCCTATTTCATTTAGCCATTTGAGATCAAACCTTTTAAGTGACTCTTTTGAGACGTAGTTGTAAACTTCTTCACGCCCAAACCCTAACGAATCAATCACACGATCATCAGGCTGTAACATCAACAATAATGCAGTTCCTGTATACTCCGGATAAATATCCAATTCATCATTCTTCATTGCTTCAATGATTAACTTGGTTCCACCGAATCCCAATAGCTTATCCACCTCTAATGTTGATTGATGATCTATTAACAAGGTAAAAATATTTGCTAGTATATAATTCTCTGTAAATGCCTTAGAACCTACCTTAATCGCTCCTCTACCTACATATATGTTTTTTGAATGAATATTCAATAAATCTTTATCTACCAAAAACCTTTGAGCCACTTCAAGTGGGGTTTCCTTTTCAATATCCACCTGGTAATTTAAAGCTGTCATAGTACTATCATCAATGCGAACCTGGCCGAGAATAGTTTTAATAAATGGATATTTTTGATGAATCTCATCTCGAATTACTGGTGCTGCATAATAGGGAGAAAAATAAGACTGATCATCCTCAAGAGAAGATAATCCATATTCAAGAATACGACCATCTGTAGAAAATCCACTGATCACATCCACCTCATTTTCATTTAGAGCTTTATACATCAGGCCAATTTCCATTTCGATGTAATCAATTTCAAAATTATATTTTTCGAATAGTCCTTTTAACCCATCTTCTCTCTCAATAAATTCAGATGGAAAACCTCCCAGAAATTCTGTTCTGTTATTGTCAAATTGTAAATACCATATAAGAGAAAATATAGCAATTAAAATTACTGCTACCCAACTGGATATTTTAGTCAGAACTCTAACTTTTAAATTAGAGAGCTGCCCCAGAGAAAAATCAAATGCCAGGGCGAGTAATGATGCGGGGATCGCTCCTGCCAGAATCATATAGCTGTTATTCAATTGTATCCCTTTGAATATGAATTCGCCAAGACCTCCTGCTCCAATTAAAGCACTAAGTGTCGCAACACCTACGTTTATCACTGATGCAGTCCTGATGCCTGCAAAAATGACTGGAAGAGCCAGTGGCAATTTTACCTGAAAAAGAATCTGATTTTCGGTCATTCCCATACCTCTACCTGCTTCTGTAATTGCAGGGTCTACATTAGTTATACCGGTGTAGGTATTTCTGACTATCGGTAGTAAAGCATATAAAAACAGGGCGGTTATAGCAGGTATTTTGCCAATTCCAAGTAAGGGGATCATAAACCCCAGTAATGCAAGACTCGGAATAGTTTGTATCACATTAACTACCGAAATTACTGAAGAGGCAAATTTTTCTTTTTGAGAAATAAAAATTCCGGTAAGTATCCCCAAAAAGCAGGCTATGAGCAAACTGATGATAGTTAAGTACAGATGTTCATAGGTCTGAGACATTATCTCAAGCCATTGATTTTTAACAAATTCAAAAAATTCACCTATTTCCATCAATTAATATAATTTGCCTTAAATTCTTCTGTTGCTTTCAATAATTGTTCTCTATGTAATCCTTTATTCATGCATTCCCGGATACTTAATTTACTTCCTAACTCGGAAATAATATCTTTTGAAATATAAGGTGTTAGATCTTCAAGCGAAATTGCTTCAAGCTCGAGCTCAAATCTATTTGAGTCAAAAAATCTTCTTACAAAATTATTTACCGGATTAAATAATAACTCCTTTGCACTGCCTTTTTGTTGCAATTTACCCATATGTAGTAAGATGATGAAATCAGAAGCTTTTATAGCTTCCATGACATTATGGGTTACAATAACTGCAGTAAATTTTAATTCATTCTGAATTGCCAGAAAATCTCTTAATACTGAATCTGCGGTAATGGGATCCAACGCACCAAATGGTTCATCCATTAGTATGAGATTTGCCTGACTGATCAAAGCTCGGGCGATACCTACTCGCTGTTGCTCCCCGCCACTTAGTTCTGCAGGCATTTTATTCAAATAAGATTCATCAAGTTTAATAAGTTTTAATAATTGATAAAGCCTTTCTTTTGAGGTCTTTTTATCCATTCCAATCAACCTAGGAACAGTCAGAATATTTTCTTCTACAGTTTTATGTGGGAAAAGTCCTCCTTTTTGAATAATGTAGCCAATATTTCTTCGGTGTTTTACAGGATCAACATTTTCTATTGATTCACCATTTATATAAATATGACCACTATCGTGGGATATTAGCCTATTAATTAAGCGAAGCCCGGTAGTTTTACCACTTCCACTCGTACCTAAAAAGACAATTTTCTGGCTTTTATCAGCTATGAATGATAACTTACTGACGGCTTGATTATTGCCGAACGATTTACTTACATTATCAAAGTGGATTGAAACCATAAATAATATGACGATTTTTGTAATTTAGCTATAATTCTAAATATTATGCATGCTGACTTTATTTCAAAAACATTAATTATTATTTTTAACACTTAGGCTGATTAATTTAATACAAACAAAACACATTTTATGCAGGAAGAAAAATTGACCTATGAAATGGTCCAGAATATGGGCTTGCCGAATATCATTGCTTACGCAGCTCCTGTAATGATAACCTTGGTCATAATCGAGTGGGTAGTAAGTTATTATCAAAATAAAGATAAATACGACGGAAAGGATACTGTTGCAGCAACTGCTGTTGGGTTAGTAAATGTGGCATTAGGAGCATCAATAAAAATAGTGACCTTCGGACTGGCAATATTTTTCTATAATTTAGTGCCTTGGAATGTTCCTCCGACATGGTGGTCTTTTATTCTATGCATAGTATGGATTGATTTCTGGAGATATGTATCACACAGAATTGGACATGAAAGCAGATTTTGGTGGGCAACTCATGTAACACATCATAGTTCCAAAAAATACAATTTATCAGTTTCTTTCCGTTTAGGATGGACTCAATACTTAAAGGTAATTTTCTTTATACCAGTATTTATCGTAGGTTTTAATCCGGTCGTTTTCTTTATCTGTCACCAGATTGAAGTTCTTTACCAATTCTGGATTCACAGTGCATATATTAAAAAGCTACCCAGACCGATTGAGTATATATTCACAACTCCTTCTCATCACAGGGTTCATCACGCTACAAATCCACAATATATTGATAAGAACTATGGTTCTACATTAATTATCTGGGATAGAATGTTCGGAACCTTTGAGCCTGAAGTTGAAAAGCCTATTTACGGTATCACTAAAGAATTAGATAAGCCTTATAACCCGGTCTATTTATGCTTCCATGAATGGATGGATATTGTTCGCGATATTAAAAAAGCAAAATCCTTAAAGCAGGCCTGGACTCTTACTTTTAGCTCACCAACAAAAATTAGTGTGTTACAGGAAGAAGGTAAACTTCCATCATTTGAAACTGAGAGTAAAGATAATAGTGGTAAAAAGGATAGTAAAAAAGCCGCTGCATAAAAAATATAATATTTTAATTAGAACTAATCAAAAACAAGATTATTTAACCGAAGGAGACTATATCTTCTTCGGTTTTTTTGTTGGCATCAGGCTGTCTCTATTCTAATTACTAACACTTTAGCTATTCAAGAGTACTTAAAACTGTACCTTACTACGTAATTAAAATAACCTGCATATCGACAAAAATATGTTCATTAATATCATATCCTTCTCTTAACTTCTGAATTCTAGTGAATACTTACTGCGGTGTTTGAAATATTCAGCACTAAATAATCACGTTTAATCTTATTTTTATTAAGTATTCCTAAAAATATCTAAGTGCTTAAATTTTATCTTAGTTACTATCTGTTAATTGCAAGTGAGCCACTTTAATAACAATTACTTTTTAATATACCAGGGATATAAAAAAGGCCACCTGATATCAGGCAGCCTTGTGATTTATTTAATAGATACGTTTTTTATGCAGCTTTTCTTTTTTCTTGTTCAGATATTGAAACTTGCTTTTGCTCCTTTAATTTGATGATCCCTACCTTATCAAAACCTTTGATAACTAAGTAAGTCGGATCAATCTCATGCCATCTGAATCCACCAAAGTTGGCTCTGTTTCCGTATTTATGATGATTATTATGATAACTCTCACCCATCATCAGAAAGTCAACCGGTAAAAAGTTTTTAGAAGTATCTCCTACTTTAAAATTGGTATACCCATACTTATGAGCAAACCAGTTTATAATAGCACCGTGAATTGGTGATAATGCAAATTGAAGAGGCAATAATAACCATAACCACCATACATCAGCATATTGCCAATAGATGAATACATATATGGCCCCCCAGAATACTCTTGATACCCATGATCTTGCAAATTTATCAAATGGCTCCCACTGAGGAACACCATCAGTAAATCTTGAATCTACTTTCATTTTTCTATTTGCAATAGCAGAATATATAGTCTTTGTCTTCCACATCATCTTAAATATGCTTTCATCATATTTAGGGGAATGAGGATCATTTGGTGTATCTGCATATGCGTGGTGCATTCTGTGCATTACTCCATAACCATAAGGACTTAAATAATTAGATCCCTGGAAAATCCAGGTTAATACAAAGAAAACTTTTTCCATCCCCTTCGACATAGTAAATGCTGCGTGTGACGCGTAGCGATGAAGGAAAAATGTCTGGAAAAATAGCGACAAGTACCAATGTGCCACAAAAAACGTTAAAATAACTTCCATAGAATAAAATAGTAAAATTTTAAATATATCTATCCCTTTATTATAAGACAGACAATTTTGGAATTTGTGACAAAATGATGTGAAAAATTTATTTTTTTCTGAATTTAGCTTCAATATCTTTTCTAAGATCAGCTAAAAATGCAGAAGAATTGCCTGAACAGGCATTTTTGAAACTATCGGTAAGATGTGAATGGCCACTAATAGAATTTGAATCTGAATATTCAGATTTTTCTTTCAATTTATTACTGGCGCGGCTGAATAATTTTCTACAGTTATCAACCTTTTTATCTATTACTTCCTGAATTTCTTCATATTCAAAATTAAATACCTCACGCATTAAGAATACTGCTTTCTCAACAGGTTCCAATTTATGCTGTAAATAATTAAGTGCTGAAGATACTTCTGTATCAAGATCAAATTTTAAAATATCGCTATCCTTGATCTTTTGTACCCATTCAGCTTGTTGAAGATTATCAAAATATTCAGTTCTTTTGTGCTTCAATGAATCCAGGTGATTCAGGCATTTATTGGTGACAATACGAACGAGATATGCCTTAGCATTTTCAATTTTAGATTTATCGATAGTAAACCACTTAAGAAATGCATCCTGGACAATATCCTGGGCATCCTCTAATGAGCCTACCATTTTGTAAGCTATCGTTTCTAAAACGTTTCGATATTTATATACTTCTGATGTTAATTCTGCTCCCACACCTCTACCCTTTTGGATACTATTCAAAAATATAAAATACAATTGGAATTTAATACCTTATAGAAAAGTATTAATATAACAATTGTTCAATTAAAATAAATTATTGGAAAAAAGACTGATTAAATTGAATTTTTCCTAAAAAAGAGACATTTGAGACTGATCTTTTTGAGAAACAGGCTGATTTTGTTTATTCTCCTTTTCTTTAACTTCGCTCTTTTTGGCAATCTTCTCAACAGGCTTTTCAGTTTTAACTTTTACCTCCTTTTTGTCGGTCTTTTCAGAACTGCCATTTAGTTTACTATTAACTGTAGGACTACCGTTTTCAGAATACTGAGTTATCTGATGCCTGAACCATTCAGCCATTCCCATGTTTTCTTTCTCAATAATCTGCTTTAACGAACTTAATTCGGTAGCATTAACTTTAAAGCTAACCTGATGAATTCTTGGATTATCCTTTTTAAAATGTTCTCCTTTTGGCATTTTTTAATAGTATACTTAATAATTCAAATATAATAATAAGTATACTTAATAAGCAAGATTTTTATTTATTTATTAAGAAAACTACAGATAAATAGGTCTAATTAAGTATTCCTAATAATATCAAATCCCTTATTAGAAAAAAATTTTTCTACGAAACGATTAAATCTGTTTAATTCGAACTTTCTGACAATAAGGTCTATCTGTTGATTAGCCTCAATAAAGAAAGTAGCTATTCTGGCATCATCAAGACTTTCATCTCCTTCAAACCGACTAATTTTTAAAACTTTAACGTCATTAAAGCTTATTCCAATGCCATATTCATCATTCTTAGATCGAAACCTGATTAAAAATCCATTTTTCAATAACTGAATATTACAGTTTTTTGAAGCATTGGTTCTCTTTATCAACTCTTCAGTTTCTTCATCTGAAGAATTGACTAAAATAAGTCTTGGACTTCCTATACCTCCTAGTTTTAAACTTTCCCAAAAGGTAAAAGTGTCTCCATAAAGATATTTAATCTTATCCCAGGTTTCTTTATAATGTGTGGATAATGCGAATGTTTCCATAAAAAAAGAAAAGCCCACTGAATAAATCAGTGAGCCTCACCTCGATATTATTATAACTGTTTTTTAACCTAAAAGGTTACAATATTTTATATTAAAATTGAACTTCCGGAACATTCTCTGTTCCTTCGGCTGCTTCAAAATATGGTTTAGGCTCAAATCCGTACATATTTGCAAGCATATTTCTCGGAAAAGTTTTTACTAATGCATTGTGAACTTTTACCTGATCATTGTACCTGCTTCTGGCAACCTGAATTCTATTCTCAGTTCCTTCTAACTGTGCCTGTAGTTCAAGGAAGTTTTGATTAGCCTTTAAATCAGGATATCGTTCAACAGCGACTAACAATCTTGATAATGCTCCATTTAGTTCACCCTGTGCTTCCTGGAACTGAGCCATTGATTGTTCATTTAGATTATTAGCATCTATATTGACGCTGGTTGCTTTAGCTCTCGCCTCTATTACCTGAGTGAGAGTCTCCTTTTCAAAATCTGCATATCCTTTTACGGTGTTAACCAGGTTAGGAATAAGATCTGCTCTTCTTTGGTATTGTGTTTCAACCTGAGCCCATTGTTCTTCAACAGATTCCTGTGAAGTAACCATTTTGTTAAAATTTCCTGCAAAAAAGTTATATCCTATTAATCCCAGGATAACTACTACAGCCAAAAATATTATTAATCCTTTTTTCATACTTTTTTATTTTGTAACCTGTTTTTGATGCTATAAATTACTGACAAAATTCAATCTGAACAATGATAAATAAAAGCTCTTCGACTATTTTTTACCTTAACAGATATATATTATTATTTTTCTCGGTTTTTACATTTTATTTAACCCAGATTAATAGTTATGCTCAATTAGCAGAACTTCCTGATGTTAAAAAATTTGCTGTCGATAAAACTAATACACTTTCTTCATCTGAGATTGAAACCTTAAATACAAAGTTAGCAAATTTTGAGAAAGAGACCGGTTCCCAGGTAATTGCTGTTATGGTAAAATCCACCAAACCTGAAGAAATAGAACAATTTTCTATTCGATTGGCTGATAAACTCAATGTAGGGCGTGAAGGAATAGATGATGGAGTAATTCTTTTAGTAGCAAAAAATGACCGAAGGGTAAGAATTGAAGTTGGTTATGGATTAGAAGGTGCTATCCCAGACATATATGCCAAAAGAATTATTGAAGGTATAATTAAACCAGATTTTAGGAATGGAGAATTTTACGAAGGCATAAACCATGCTACTGATGCTCTTTTCAAATTAATTCGAGGTGAAGAATTACCACTACCAGAAGCTACTCAATCTTCAGAAGATAACAGTATATTTAAATTCTTACCATTCATAATCATCTTTGGATTAATATTTTTATCTATTATAAAAGCAATTTTGAGAAAAACTGTCGGTAAGACAGCTAGTCGAATTATTGTTTTCATTTTAACTGTCATAATCATTACAATTATTTTTAACCTGGTTGTAGGTCTAATTGCAGGTGTCTTTGCGGCATTCGTTGATAGTAGTGGTGGCCATGGAGGTCGCGGAGGAAGATACTACGGCGGCTTTGGTGGTGGCTTCGGAGGCGGAAGCAGCGGTGGAGGCGGCTTCGGTGGTTTCTCCGGTGGTGGAGGTGGCTTCGGAGGCGGAGGCGCATCAGGTGGTTGGTAATAAAACTGAAAAACATGAAAAAATTCAATAAAGAACAAGAAGAAAAAATTCTGAAAGCAATCAGAGATCTGGAAAATAATACTTCAGGCGAATTTGTTCCCTATATTTCTAAAAAATCTGACGATTATGATGAAGGGACCTGGTTCTTAGCAACTGTTCTCGCCTTAGTAATATTTGCCTTCACTGCAGTTGCCAGTTATTTGTGGTTAATTCCAACTCAGATAACTTTTTTTGAATTAGGTTTATATTCTCTAATTTTAATGGGATTTGGTATTTTACTGGCGAAATTCAGCATACCCGTACGATTACTTTTTGTCTCACTAGATAAGAAATACGAAAGAGTAGTTTCTGCAGCCGAAACCGCATTTCTGGAAGAAGAAATATTTAATACAGACCATCGAACCGGGATATTACTATATATTTCTGTAGCTGAAAAACAAGTTTTGATCATGGGTGATTCAGGTATCAATTCACAAGTAAAATTTGAGGATTGGAAAGAAATCGTTGAGATAGTAGTTGAGGGTATAAAGAAGAAAGATCTGGCTAACTCTATGGTTAAAGCAATTCAAAGGTCAGAAAACCTTCTTAAAGAACACAAATTTCCAGCTTCGCAAAGCCCTGAAAATGAAATTTCTGACAGGATACGATATAGGTCTTAATTTATTGTGATCTAACATTAAACTGTTTTAACGGTCAGGTAATAGTTCAACTATTTTAGTTTGACTAATGCTTAATTAAGTGAATTGAAAAATAAATATCAGGTTTAAATAAAGAAATTTTGCCTATGACGATGAAAAAATTCACTAAACATAAAATAAAAGAATGTTGAGCATAGTTATAAGCACAGATTTTTATTTATTATATTAATATAGTCTAAGGCGCTTATTAAATTTGCATTGACTTAAAGTTTAACACATAATTCTATCTTAAATAATGACCAGCTTAAAATTTAGAATTGCATTATTAATCCTTATTTTATTCACAGGATTAAATACTATAGCACAAGATGAAGAGGAAGATTTGCTTGAGGGTGATCTGAAAGGTCAGTATAATGATCTTTTAGATAAGTCAAAAACATACAATACTGTTAAAACAGTCAGGTTAGATAGACTAGCCTATTTTAAGCAATCTCTAAATGATTCCATAAACTCGTTTAATTCAAGAATTGACAGTTTACAAAGCGTTATACAAACTCAATCTTCAGAAATTGAAACATTAAAATCCCAGGTTGCTAACTTAACCTCGCAAAACGAGGAGTTACAGACAAAGGTTGACAACTTAATGTTCCTGGGAATTCCGGTTAGTAAAACTGGTTATGTTACATTTAGTTTATTGCTGTTTGCTATATTAGCTTTATTAGCTGGGTTTTTCTTCTGGCAATTTAAAAGAAGCAACTCCCTTACCAAAGAAGCTAAAAAGAACTTAAATGCTAAAGAAGACGAACTTCAGGATTTCAGGCAAAGAACACAAGAGAAAGAAATTAAAATCATGCGTGAATTACAGGATCAGCGAAATACTGTTGATGAACTGAGAAAAAAACTATCTATGAAATAATTTCATTTTTAAAGGTCTTCTGAATCTTAATTCTACTTGCCTGATTCAGAGTTCCACAAAATAATACTGAAAGGTCAGGTCTAATTATAATAGACTTGACCTTTTTGATTTTAAGTATTCTAAATATAGTTTGAGCAACCTCATCTTTAGTCGAATAGAAAGAAACGTTTAAAGGACTAAACAACTTCGTCATTTCTTCAATTGTTTTCTCAGACAACTGTTCATTAGCTATGATTGTAAAAGAATTAAATAATGGTCTGATATAATCCCAATGACTACCTTCTGATGCAAAATTCGTAAGTAAGTCGTATTTGGGAACATTTATATCACTATTTCCTTTTTTTACAGGCTTCTGATTAATCTTTAAAGGAACACCAATCAATTCCAATGGCTTTAGAACATATCTTAAAGAGGATGTAAATAATAACCCCGTTAATAAAGTTAAGCCAATGTATTTATTAACATGGACCTTTCTTTCTTCTGAATAAGAATTAAGCAATTTTTCTTTATGACCATTGTAAAAGCAATATGCTACCTTCCAGCTCAAATTAAAAGCGTCTCGAATTCCATTACATAATCCTTCCCCTATATAAGGAGGCATTGTATGAGCAGCATCCCCGGCAATAATGGTTTTACCAACTATCCAATTATTAGCTATTTTACTATTAAAATAGTATTTATCTGCATGTAATACTTTTTTAATTCTTGTTTCAGCAAGATCTTCAATCAACTTTACAGGAAATTCGGATCCATTTCCATTTATTGCCGCTTCTGTTATTTCGACTCTCACACGGTCTTTAAAAGCCATTCTAACAAAACTATTATTTGTAGAGCAGAACTTTTCAATCCGATTTTGATATTCCGGAGGTTGATCTGTTATAAAATCTACCTTGTAATTAAATTTACGGTAAGGATATTGAGTATACTCAATACCTGAAACGCTGGCAACCTTGCTATTTGCCCCATCTGTACCGATTAAATAACTGAACGGCTGGTCAACTATCTGGCCTTGTATTGAATATTCAGCTTCTTGATTATTTATTCGAATAAATTCACAATTATATTTTAAACTTATATTTATGGATTTATTTATCTCTTCCAGCAATAATTGCTCTAATTGATTCTGTTCAAATAAAAAAGAGGAGCATTTTACATTAAAATTAAGGGTAGCCTGAAGAAATTTCTTTCTGGAGCTCTTACTATATAAAAATAATCCTTGTGATGGGTATACCTGGTTTTTAATAAAGTTATCCAGACCGATAAGGCTAAGAATGTTGATAATTTCACTGTCAAGATGAATTGCACGAGGGATATCAGGAAGTTGTTTCCTTTTCTCTATTAATAAACTTGGAACTCCTAACCTATCTAAAAGTAAGGCTGTAATCATTCCAACAGGGCCTGCTCCTACTATTATAACCGGATGGTTCACTTATAATTATTTAGCCTTATCACCATATAACCGATTGAACTTATCAATTTTAGGTTGTATTATAATATTACAATAAGGTTGTTCTGGATGTTCGTTATAAAAATTATCATGTTCTGATTCAGCCGGATAAAATTCACTTGCCTCTGTAATTTCTGTTACGATCGGATTATCAAAAACCCCGGACTTATCTAGTTGTTCTTTATAAGCTTCTGCTACTGCTTTCTGCTGATCATTATGATAAAAAATTGCCGATCTATATTGAGTTCCAACATCATAGCCTTGTCGATTTAAGGTTGTGGGATCGTGAGTATTCCAAAATACTTCCAGTATTTCCTCTATTGATACTACTTCCGGATCATATTCTAGCTGAACCACCTCAGCATGGCCTGTAGTTCCTGTAACCACTTCTCGATAAGGCGGATTTTTTACTGTGCCTCCCATAAATCCATTTTTAACACTTTCGACCCCTTTCATTCGTTGAAAAACAGCCTCTATACACCAAAAACAGCCTGCCCCTAAAGTAATTTTTTTCATCTCAATAATAATGACTAATAAATTCTGAATAACTACATCTTTTGACCGTAGTTATGTTTTTAACTTGCTCAACTAAACCAGTTATTGGAGGACTATGTTTTTCCAAACCTGGAATATTTAGTAATAAATCAGATTCAATTTCTACATTTAGGCTATAATAAGTTTCTTCTTTAACCTTTAAAGAAGATCGCTCTATCCGAAAATTACCGCCCATTGCTAACAATAAAACCCTGTTTTTTTCAACTTCAATACTTAATTCCGTATCAACATTCATTTGTTGAGGCAATATGGAATATTTTCTAAAAGAGTCTAACTTTATATTAAATAATGAAAAATGATCTCCTGTTGGATATTTAGCTTCAAAAGCCCCTTCTCTTAATTTAAATGAGATATTTTTATTATTACTTATCAGGTATTTATCTGTTCGTACTTCGGGTTCCTTTTGATAATCCAACATATCAATAGCAGAGGCGATTTTCTTGTATTCCCTTTCTGATCGCCAGAACCATCTTACCTCATAAGTATTATAAATTTCCATATCAACTTCCTACATTTCCATAAATTTCTGTGTACGATTTAATCTTAGATAAGCTTATCCTTCTATAAATATGATCTCTAGTCAATTCTGAAGGAGATTTTACCCCTGCTGAAGCTAATAATTCTCTGAAACTGTAAATAGTTTCATGATGAAAATTCTTTACCCTCTTGATCTTGTGTTTAACTACTAAACCCTGGGCGAGAAAAGGATCCTGCGTAGCTACGCCGGAAGGACAGGAATTTAAATTACATTCAAGCGCCTGAATACATCCGATAGCAAGCATCATAGCACGGGCAGAATAACAAAAATCCGCACCTAAAGCAAATGCTCTAAACAAATCAAAGCTGGTTACAATTTTTCCAGACCCCCAAGTACTATATCTTTTTTGAGATCTTTTTTAACTAATATATCATAAGCAGTAGCTAACCCTTCTTTAAAAGGCATACCTACCGCATTACTAAATTCTAAAGGAGCCGCTCCGGTTCCTCCTTCACCCCCATCAATGGCAATGTAATCGGGATAAATTCCCGTGTTGATTATATCGTCGCACAACGCTTCAAATTCTGAAGGAATGCCCATACATAACTTAATTCCTACAGGTTTACCTCCTGAAGCATCCCTAAGCCTTTTCACAAATTCCAATAAACCAACATTTCCTTTACCATTAAAAGCTTTATGATAAGGTGGTGAAACTACCTGAGTATGCGGCTCGACACCTCTTATTTTAGCAATTTCGTAATTATTTTTTTTGGCAGGTAAAATTCCTCCATGACCAGGTTTTGCACCCTGTGAAAGTTTAATCTCGATCATTTTTACAGATTCTTCTGAGGCATTCTTCTTAAAAACTTCCTCATCAAAATCTCCTTCAGTTGTTCGACATCCAAAATAACCAGTTCCAATCTGCCAGATTAAGTCTCCTTTATATGCCAGATGATATCTGCTGATTCCTCCCTCTCCAGTATTATGGGCAAATCCACCTAAATTGGCTCCGCCATTTAATGCCAACACAGCATTAGAAGAAAGAGAACCGTAACTCATTGCGGAAATGTTTAATATCGAAGCATCATAAGGCTTCTTACAATTTTTTTCTCCAATCATGACTCTTTGGTCAATCGGCACATCTTCTAAAGGTAAGGGATTCATCGAATGATGCATCCATTCATAACCCTCAGCATAAACCATTTCCCTTGTTCCAAATGGTAATGTATCTACTTCTTCCTTAGCACGCTGATATACAAGCGATCTTAAATTTCGATTTATTGGCGTTCCATTAGTTTCTCCTTCAATAAAATATTGATAAACTTTTGGCCCCATTGATTCTAACACATACCTCAATCTACCAACGATCGGGAAATTACGCTTAATGGAATGCCAGGGTTGAAGAATATCATACCATCCTAAAATCAGTATTGGTGAAAGTGCTATCAGAATGATAAAAAAAACATTACTTAACCATAAACCAAGAATGATTAATAGTATTAGGAAAAAAATTGAATAATAAATGAAATGCTTTCTCATATATTTTATCTGGGATTATTCCGTCTTCCCCCCATTCCGAGAAGACTTAAATGATGATTAATTTTAGTTTCTTCCTCAGGGAAAATTGTTTCACCGGAGGGCATTACATAGGATGGCGAATTTTCCCTGCCAATTTTACCAACCGGATAGGCGTTCATTTCTTTAGAAGGTTTTGTTTGCTTTACAATTTGTTTTATTTCACCTAGGTCAATTTCAGGATTTAGCCACGAATTGCGATATTTTTCATTAATAATAAGCGGCATTCGATGATGCTTTACTTTTTTTAATAATTCATTGGCAGGCTGAGTTAATATACCACTTGTCTTAAAAACCTCGCCGGTATCTTTATTTACCCATTCATAACTTAAGCCACCAAGGGTCATCAAATTACTTTCTTCTAATTCTTTTCGGGAATAAATAAAATATGGTTGTTTTGGATTTGATCCTTCTGCCCACTCGTAAAACCCGTTTGCCAAAAATAAGCAACGTTGTTCTTTTAAAATCGAACCAATAAAACGAGCATAACCAGGCTTTTGCTTCCATGGCTCAGTTATAGTTTCAGAGCGAATATTAAATAGTCCGGTTTTTTTCTTATCTGATTCCCAGGGTGGTAATAAGCCCCACCTGGTTTCAAAAAGTTGCGGCTTTGAGTCTTCGCTTACAATAAATACGTTTTGAGTTGGAGAAGTATTGTAATTTTGGACTCCTTTAAATGAAGAGGGTACAATTATGGCAGGTAATGTTTTTTTCACCTGCTCAGCTGTAAATACTTGAACATATCGGCCACACATATTTTAAATTAAATTAATCTGGACCGATTAACAATGAAAAATGTAAAGAAAACCTGTATTAAGATGAAGTTTCATTTACAATTTCATCCTTCAATAAAATTTTGTCGGCAAAAGAAAGAATAATAAATAAAAAAGCTATTGCCGCTGAAAATGAACTTACAAAAATTCTTTCAATTATTTTTTTCATTTTTTAAAGTTTTGATCAAAAATATACTTCTTATGTAAAGCCTTGATTAACTGATTATTGTCATTATATTAGCATTTTGATTGCTAAAATAGTTTTAAATAATCAGTGAGAAATTATTCTTTTTCAGATTTCATGCCAAAAATTCTGAAAATAAGTGTTTACCTATTATTAAGTTTTGGTATTAACAAAGTGATGGCGCCAAAATATTTTTTTAAGATACTTCTTTTAAACTTTTTTTTCTGTTTTCTACTTCCAGGGATAGGTAATACGGTAATTTATGCTCAAAATGAGTATAAATTCCACCATTTGTCTGTTGAAGACGGGCTTTCACAAACTGCCGTAACCGACATTGTCGAAGATGATCTTGGTTTTATTTGGATATCTACGCAAAATGGTCTTAACAAATATGATGGGAAAAATTTCAGGATCTACAGGCATAGCAGCGACTCTTTACATTCAATCCCCAACAATAGTATCCGTAAAATTAAAAGGTTAAGTAATGATCAATTAGCCATCTGTACACATAATGGTTTGAGTATTTATGATTATAAACATGATTATTTCAAACATTATAAAAATCTCAACACTGATTCTATATTATTCAGCGGTCGCTATATTGTTGATGTTGAAGAACTACCGGATACCAGACTGGTCGTAGCAGGATATAATGGTTATCTGTCAATTATTAACAGAAAAACTAATGAAGTTGAAACGATTAATAATTCTGAAAAGGACGCAATTAAATTCAAATATCCATCAATAATTGGCTTTGCTCTATTTAAAGACGACTTGGTTGTAAGTACCAGCAATGGTTTAAAATTTATTAATACTAAAACCTTTGAATTTGATACGTTAAAGGAAAGTTCTTTAAGAGATAAAAACCTTTTAGTAGCGGATTTTGATAAAATCAATGACTCTATAGCAATTATTACATCATATTATCAGGGTGCATACTTTTTGAATGTGAATTCAGCACAAGTTGAACCGATCTATGAAAAGGAATCTTTTCAGGTTATTGAAACTCATTATGATAGCCTGAGAAATTTATTTTTATTTGGTACTCAGGCCAACGGCTTGATAAGCTATGATCCTAAAACTAAAAAAACCAAAAATTATCGCTATAATGAAGAGGCTTCTTTTGCTTTAAAGAGTGACCAGATTTATAACATTTATCAGGATTCAAATGATAATATTTGGTTTGCTACGACAAATGGTGTTCAAGTTTGTTATGCAAATCAACTTGGTTTTGAAAACATCAGTTATTCTCCAAATGAGAACATGGGTCTCAACGATAAAATTATTTGGGGTATAGCTGAAAATGAGGATAAAATTTTCATTGGTACTCAAAATCATGGGGTAAACATTTTTAATAAAAAATTAAAAAAATTTGAATATCTGACTCATGATAGCACTAAAGAAAATAGTCTTTCTTTCGATGGTGTTACGATATTAAAAAGAGTTCCGGAAGAAAATGGAATTTATATCGGTACTGAAGAAGGATTAAATTTTTACAACGAAAAGACAGGTAAAATTCAGAATATTTTCCATGAAGAAGCTACTTTTAAAGGTAGCTATCTAAATTATGTCGGAGATGTGATTTCTGATGACAAAGGGAATATTTATACTATATCAACTTTCAATCTTAATAAACTCAACAAGGAAACGGGCAAACTTGAGGAAATCCTTTTTAATAGTTCTTTGGATACTCTTTTACTTAATTATGGGGTTAATACTGCTTTTATAAATTCTTCTGATTCCGTTGTTTACCTCGGTACACCAATGGGTCTTATTAAAAGAGATTATAAGGAAGGAAATACTTTTGGTTTTATTGAATCAGATAAATTCTCATTAAAGGATATTGATATCTTTGATATTACTTCAGATTCAGAAGGTAATTTATTGATAGCAACTGATTTTGGGTTAGCTATCTACAATCCAAAAAATGGTGATATTTCAATATATAATAAAGAATCAGGATTACCGGTTAATATTGTTTACGATGTTTTAATTGATCAAAACGATCAAGTTTGGGTAACGACCGATCTGGGGATTTCTCGTTTTAGTAAAAAAGATGAGACTTTTATTAATTTTGATAAAAAAGATGGAATCAGCATTGATGAGTTTAACGAAAATGCCTCTTACTTTAACCCGGAAACTAATAATATCTTTTTTGGTGGACTTGGGGGAATTACTTATCTAAACACAGATTCTGTAAGTTTTTATTCCAACTCACCTAAACCTATTTTCACTGATCTTTTTCTTTTTAATGAAAGAGTAATTCCCTCAGATAGTAGCATCATAAGTAAATCTCTGAGCCATGTTGACACATTATTCCTTAATTACGATCAAAGTGTTGTCAGCATAAAGTGGACCTCTATAATTTCTAATCCGGATAAAAATATTGACTATGAATACCGCATGGTTAATTTTGATAAAAACTGGATAGAAGCAGGTGAGAAAAGTGAGGTCACTTATACCAATTTGGAACCAGGAAAATATATTTTACAGGTAAAAGCAATAAATAAGCTTAAACCCGAAGAAAGCAAGACCACCGAAATTGTGATTTTTGTAAAACCTCCGTTTTGGAAAACATTATGGTTTTATGCATTAGTCTTTGTTGTAATTTCCACTTCAATAACATCATTTATATATTTTAGAATACGCAAAATTAAAGCGCAAAAAATCCATCTTGAAAAGCAAATTAGAATTCATACCCATGAATTAGCCCATCAAAAAGATCAGTTAGAGGACATTAATAAAGAATTACAAATCAAAAATGATGAGATGGAAAAATTCACTTATACTGTCTCACATGATTTAAAAAGTCCTTTAGTTACTGTACAGGGATTTGTTTCAATCTTAAAACATGATCTTACAAATGGAAATTTATCCCAGGTTGAAGGTGACCTTGATCAGCTAGAAAGGGCTACCGGCAGAATGCAAACCCTGATCAATGACCTACTGGAGCTTTCAAGAATTGGTATGGTTGTTAATCACTTTGATCATTGCCTGTTAGATGATATTATAGAAGAATCCCTTTCTGCAGTGAAGGGACATATCCATAATAAAAATGCAACCATTGTTAAATCTTATCCATCCGATCTTGAGATTTACGGAGATAAATCAAGGCTTCTTCAGGTCTTCCAGAATCTGATAGAAAATGCACTTAAGTATATGGGATCACAAGATGAACCACAAGTTGAGATCGGAATTAAAGAAGGGGTTAAAAGAATATTTTATGTAAAAGATAATGGTGCCGGTATAGCAAAAGAACATCAGGAAAGGATATTCAATTTATTTGACAGACTAGAAAAAAATATTGAAGGAACTGGAATCGGTCTTGCCCTTGTAGATAAAATTGTTACAATGCATAATGGTAAGATTTGGGTGGAATCTGATGGTCCTAGAAGAGGTTCAACATTTTATTTTACTATTAATTTGAAAGAATCTGTTGCTTCGTCGGGTTCTAAAAAAGAAGACACCTCACAAACTTATAGTTAAAATACAATAGAAACGTCAATTAGTCCTACGTGTTGCGTTTATTAACTACGGAGAATACAATTCACGGTCATAATCTATCTATTTTCAATAATATTCAACATATTTGAATATAGGAATTAGTTATTTTCATTCACCCTCATGCAGGAAACCGTAAATATACTTTTAGTCGAGGACGAAGAAGCACATGCCGAATTGATAAAAAGATTTTTGGAGAGATCCGAGAATTTTAATGTGTTAACCGTGACCGATTTAAAGTCAGCTATTAATCAGATCAATAATAATTCCCTGGATTTAATAATTACTGATTACCTTCTTCCTGATGGTGAAGGAATTGAACTTATCAGATTAAAAGGTAATTTTGAAAATGATCTTCCAGTGATATTAATGACTAGCCAGGGAGATGAACATATTGCAGTAGAAGCAATAAAAAAAGGAGCAATTGATTATGTAGTTAAATCAGAATCTGTTTTTCAGGAATTACCAAGGATTGTAAACAGAACTTTAAGGGAATGGAACCTTGTTAAAGCTAAAAAAGAAGCTGATAAATTATTAACTAAGCAATATCATGAATTGCAAAAAACAAACCAGGAGCTTGACAGGTTTGTATATAGTGCCTCCCATGATTTAAGTGCACCGCTAAAATCACTTCTGGGTCTGATTAATGTAGCTAAATTAGACACAAAAGATAATCAGATGATTCAGTATCTGCAATTAATGGAAAAAAGTGTTCATAAGCTTGATGAGTTTATTGTAGAGATAATAAATTTTAGCCGGAACACCCGCCAGGAAATTGAATACGAAAAGATCAATCTTGATAACCTTGTTAATTCAATAATTGACAATCAATCTTTCAATAACAACTTTGATAAAATTGAATTTCAGGTTTCTATACCAGATGAATTAAAAATTATTAATTGTGATCAGCTCAGACTAAAAATAATTCTTAACAACCTGATATCAAATGCAATTAAATTTCATGCATATCATCGAAGTGATATACCATATATTAAAATTGACATATATAAATCCGCCGATCAGGAAAAGGTTATTATTGAGATTGAAGACAATGGTACAGGTATAGAAAAAGGACACCTGGACAAGATTTTTGATATGTTCTATAGAGGTTCAGATATTAATAATGGCTCTGGACTGGGCTTATATATAGTAAAAGAGGCCTTAATAAAGATACATGGTAATATCTCTGTAACCAGTAGATCCAATAGAGGAACTACCTTTTTCGTTGAATTACCTGCAGACGAATTACTTGATAAATAAAAATTAATTTTCTAATAAATCATAAGTTCTTTGTGCTATCGCCAATTCTTCATTAGTAGGAACAATCAGAATATTCACTTTACTATTTTCAGAATTAATTTTCCTTACAACATCACTTCTATCAGAATTTAAATTCTCATCCAACTCTATTCCAAAATAATCAAGATTTCGACATATTTCATTTCTAATGAAATCACTGTTCTCTCCTACTCCAGCGGTAAATACAAGGGTATCCAGGCCGTTCATAATAGCTGTGAAATTACCAATGTATTGCTTGATACGATAAGTGTACATATTGATAGCCAGCGAAGCTGATTGGTCACCAGATTTCATACGTTTTTCAAGATCTCTCATATCGCTTTCACCTCCTATTCCCAAAAGTCCACTTTCTTTATTAAGAATTTTATCAACTTCTCCTGCTGATAAATTATGATTATTTATCATGTAAATCGGAACCGAAGGATCAAGGTCGCCACTTCTGGTACCCATCATTAATCCTGCTAATGGAGAAAACCCCATTGAAGTATCAATACATTTTCCATCTTTGATAGCAGCCATACTGGCACCGTTACCAAGGTGAAGAGTGATTATATTTTTCGAATTCTCTCCACCTATAAATTTTCGAGCCTTTTCAGAAACATATCTGTGAGAGGTTCCATGGAAACCATAAGCTCTGATATGATAATTCTTATACCATGATTCTGGTATTGCATAACGATAGGCAACTTCCGGAATAGTTTGATGAAAGGCAGTATCAAAAACCCCCACTTGAGGAATACCTGGAAAGACCTCTTCACATACCTCAATACCTGTATAATTTGGAGGATTATGTAATGGGGCAAGATCAAATAGACTTTTAATTTGATTTTTGACTTCCTGGTCAATAATCATTTGACCCGAAATCTTTTCTCCTCCATGAACAATTCGATGCCCAATTGCATTTAAGTCTTTTGAATCATTAAGAACACCGATCTCAGGATCCATTAACAAATCAGAAATTTGCTTTAATCCTTCCTGATGATCTTTTATTTCTCTTTCTAACTTTCAGAAATAATGTTGTCTTCTACTCGCCTGTCATATTTCAAAACTGAACCATCCTGACCTAATCGGTCTACCATCCCCTCTGCTAAAACATTATAAGACGAATTATATATATCAAAAAGCTTATATTTTATTGATGAACTACCTGAATTTAAGACTAAAATTTTCATTATTTATCTTGTGCCTGTATTGCTGTAATTATAACTGTGTTTACTATATCATCTACTTTACACCCTCTGCTAAGATCATTAACCGGCTTATTGAGTCCTTGTAGCACCGGACCGATAGCAATCGCTCCGGTTTCTCTTTGAACTGCTTTATAAGTGTTATTACCTGTATTTAAATCAGGAAAAATCAAAACGGTTGCTTTGCCGGCAACTGGTGAACCCGGTAATTTTTTAGCTCCCACAGATGCATCAACCGCTGCATCATATTGGATGGGTCCGTCTATAGGCAGATCAGGTAATTTTGATTTCACGTTTTCTGTCGCCTTCCGTACTTTTTCAACCTCTTCTCCCTTACCACTGCTGCCACTACTGTAACTAAGCATAGCCACTCTAGGCTGGATTCCAAAATTTTGCGATGTTTCAGCTGATGCAATAGCAATTTCAGCCAGGGCTTCAGCGTCAGGATTTGGATTGACCGCACAGTCACCATAAACTAAAACCCTGTCCGACAGACTCATAAAGAACACAGACGAAACTACATTATAGTCTGGTTTAGTCTTAATCAACTGTAAAGCAGGTCTAATCGTATGTTGAGTTGTATGTACTGCACCACTTACCATGCCATCGGCATCTCCTTCTAATACCATCATGGTACCAAAATAGGAAACATCGTTTATTAAATCACGGGCCATATCATGGTTAACTCCCTTATGCTTCCTCAATTCGACAATCTTATTGATGTATTGTGGAGTTTTAGCATTTATTTTCGGGTTTGTTATAATAATGTGTTCCGAATCAAGTGAAATAGCTAATTTATTGGCTTTAAGCTTGAGTTCTTCCTCATCTCCAATTAAGATTAAATCAACTATATTTCGTTCTGCCAGAATTGAAGCAGCCCGTAGAACTCGCGGGTCATCTCCTTCTGGTAAAACAATCCTTTTTATATCTGATTTTGCCTTTTGAATTAATTGGTATTCGAACATTTTTGGAGTTAATCCTTCTATTTTTATGTCCGCCAGCTCTTTTTCTAATTTATCGGTATCAATATATTTCTCGAAAATTGAAAGGCTATTCTTTATTTTAAGCCCATTGTCATGAGTAATATATGAGTGAATTTTGTTATAATCAGAAACAGTTTCAAAAGTATTTGTTTTTACAGACATAATTGGAATTAAATCTGAAACTCCTCTCAATAATTTATCTATTGAATGATCAGGCTTAAAACCTGTACTTAATAATATTCCTGAAACTGCTGGATAGTTAACCGATGCATGAGCCTGAAGAACACCTAATATAACATCAGCCCTGTCTCCCGGGGTAATTACAAGAGAATTTTCTAATAACCTGGGAAGAAAGTTTTGAACTTGCATTGCTGCAGTAGTTATATGAAATGCCTGATTGTCTAAATTATCTTCTCCATAAAGAACTTCCGCATTCAGCTGTTCTGCGATTTCTTTCATGGTCGGACTTTCCAATATCTTATTATTCGGTATTACAGCCTTAATTATGGATTCATCAGTAATTCTATTATTGAGGTTCGTCAATAATGGTTGAATATTCTTTTCAGACACCTTATTAATAATCACCCCCATAATTCGACAACCTTTATCAAGAAAGCTGTCATATGCTAGAAACAACGGATTTAATGTTTCGTCGAGATTTCTTCCTGTTCCTTTTCCTACTACTACAACAGGGCATCCTAAATTTTTAGCCAGGGTGGCATTTATATCAAATTCAAATGAAACACTGTCAACAGAAAAGTCTGATCCCTCACAAATTACAAAATCGCATTTCTGCTCAAGGTGCTTAAACTTCTCTATTACTTTTTCTATTACCCAGTCTTTTTTCCTTCCTGGATTAGCTTTAATCCCTCATCCAAATAAAAGGCATAAGTATCTTCATAATTAATTTGAAGATTGAAATGCTTTAGGATCAGGTCAATATTCTTATCCCGCTGTCCTGCCTTTCTACTGATAAATGGTCTGAATATTCCAATCTTATTTGTCTTTCTTAGGAGTATCTCGGATATACCAAGTAAAACGAGTGATTTACCACATCCTGATTCTGAGGTAGTTAAATATAGAGATCCGGCCATATCGCTTTTTTGATCTTATTTTATTTAAAAATAACAATTGAATAGCGAAATGACTGATAAAATGTCTCCAATTTTATAATTTTACAATCTAATGATTTATAAAGAAATCAAATAAATATTTATGAAATTACTAACCTAACGATTGTTAACTTAAATTATCGTTAATTTAATGGTTAAAAATTATATGATTTGTTTTTTAAATTAATAATAATTCCTTTTATTGCACCTAATGAACAAGAAAACTACTACATATTATTACTATTACTACATTCTCGAAACCACTGGGTTCTCGTAATAGATAATATATGTTAAAATACTATTTATGAAAGAGGCCCGAAAGGCCTCTTTTTTTTATGTCCAAACTTTGATGTTATGAGTATTAAAATTGCAAACAGATTATCCGGCAGTAAAGAATACTATTTTTCAACTAAACTCAGGCAGCTTTCAGATAAGCAGGCAAACGGGATCGATATATTAAACCTTGGCATTGGAAGCCCTGATATGGCTCCTCCAGAAAATGCTGTTCTTTCACTAATCAGGGAAAGTGGCAAAAAGAATACTCACGGATATCAGAGTTATCGAGGTTTACCAGATTTCAGATATGCTGTATCAGAATTTTATGATACTTTTTTTCAATGCAATATTTCAGAGAGTAATGTCTTACCACTAATAGGCTCAAAAGAAGGATTGATGCATATAGCAATGACCTATCTTGAAAAAGGAGATATCGCGCTTGTGCCTGATCCAGGCTATCCTACTTATGAAGCTGTAACCAGAATAGCTGAAGCTACACCGGTAAAGTACAAGCTGAAAGAAGATAATAAATGGCTAATTGATGCAGTATATTTAGAAAACCTTATAAACAGCTTTCCTGTTAAAGTGATTTTTATGAATTACCCTCACATGCCAACAGGAGCTTCCGGTAATCTTAAAATGTTCAGAAAAATTCTTGATTTAGCTGAAAAACACAATATTCTGATAATTAATGATAATCCATATTCATTAATCCTAAATAATAAACCGATAAGTGCTATCCAGGCTTATGGAATACATCCGAATTTGATAGAACTTAACTCTCTTTCTAAATCACACAATATGGCAGGTTGGAGAATAGGATTTATGGTAACACATGAAGAACATATTTCAAATATTCTGAAATTCAAGACCAACATGGACTCCGGCATGTTTCTTCCTGTTCAGGTTGCAGCAGCACGCGCATTAAGAAACCCTAAGAGCTGGTTCGATCATCTGAACCAGGAATATCAAAAAGAAAACATTTAGTAATGCAAATTCTTGATGAATTAGAATGTAGTTATGATAAAGATGCTTCTGGTATGTTTGTTTGGGCGAAAGTCCCTCCTGCTTTTAAAAATGGCGAAGCGTTTTCAGACCATATACTCGATTCTACGGGTATATTTATAACCCGGGATTTATCTTCGGAGAACAAGGAAATAACCACATTAGGATATCTCTCTGCTCTTCATTAGAGAAATTTAATGATGCATTGAATAGAATATTAAGTATACCTAATAAAATGGCTATATAATCATGAAAATTGGTATAATCGGGCTTGGTCTAATCGGAGGTTCATTAGGTTTAGCCCTTAAAAAGCTTAACTATAAAATAGTAGGATTTGATTCTAATCAGAAGCATCTGGCTGCTGCTTTAAAATATGGTTTGATTCATGAGCAAACTGATGATATAAAATTACTGCTCAATGAATGTGAAATTATATTATTAGCTACACCAGTGAAAGCAATTGAACATTTGGTCATTTCATTATTATCCGCATCCCGGCCGGATCAGGTGATTATTGATTGCGGTTCAACAAAAAGATCCATATGTGAAACTGCTGATCAAAGTCCTCACAGGGATAGATTTGTTGCGGCCCACCCCATAGCTGGTACAGAATATAGTGGCCCTGCAGCTGCAATCACTGATTTATTTGAAGGGCAAAAAATGATATTATGTGACATCGAAAACTCGAATAAAAGATCAGCACTGATAGCTAAAAGCCTATTTACTGATTTGGGAATGGAAATCATCTATATGCCTTCAGGCGAGCATGATATTCATCTGGCATATGTCTCCCATTTATCACACGTTTCTTCTTTTGCTTTGAGCTTAACAGCACTTGAGATCGAAAAAAATAATGAACATATACTCAACCTTAGTGGATCCGGATTTGCCTCAACAGTCAGGCTTGCAAAAAGTAATCCTGTCACCTGGAAATCGATTTTTCTATCCAATAAAGAAAACCTCTTAGTAGCCGTCAAAGAATATCAAAATCAACTCGCAGGAATACAGAAGGCCCTTGAAAATGAAGATTCGGAAGAACTTATAAAACTTATGTCCAGGGCAAGTGAGATTAAAAAAATATTGAAATAAAAAAGCCCCTAAAAAGGGGCTTTAAAAGAATTTATATTAAGATTACTTAACATTATCTCTATTTACTCTTAATTGTCTTCCGTTTACTTCTACACCTCGCATCGATGACGCAATTCGATCCGTAAACTTCTTATTAACTGAGAAATAAGAGTGAGTTCTGAAAATATCGATAGAAACAAGATCTCTTTGAGGAATGCCCGCCTGCTGGCTGATAAACACTGCGAGATCTTTCTTACTCATACTGTCCATCTTTCCGATGTTGATAAAGTATCTAGGAAAGTCTTTATCACCTCTGGAAGGCATATTTGAGTTTCTTGATCTCTCAGACTTGTTATCTTTTCTTCGGTCATTTCGTTTTCCACCTCTAACATCATCGAATTTCTTTTTCTCTTTTATTTTTCCGATGTTGTTAACAGCTTTATACATTTTACCAAATTCAGTATCTACAAGCATTGAAATAAGCTGTTCTCTTGAAAAGTGATTAAGCTGCTTAGCTACATTTTCAGTAATTTCTGAAGGAATGCGTTTTTCAGCTTTATCTACTTTCTTTTGAAGTCCGTTTACCCAATCACTTAATTTTTCCTGAATGATGTCGTTTACATCAGGCATTTTGAAAGGTTCGAAGTCAATTCTCAGTCTCCTGGCAAGATTTTTCAGTTTTGAACGATCTCTTCTGCCTATAAAGACAACTGAAGTTCCTTTAGAACCTGCTCTTGCAGTACGTCCACTTCTGTGAGTATAAAACTCCATATTGTCAGGAATACCGAAATTAAATACATATCCGATATCTTTCACATCAATTCCTCTTGCTGCAACATCAGTAGCAACTAACAATTGAATTTTCTTTTCCCTGAATTTGCGCATTACTTTATCTCGATGTGCCTGAGTGAAGCCACCGTGTAACACTTCAGTATGTATACCAGCATTTTGTAATGCCTGTCCTACATCTTCAGATTCAGCCTTTGTTCGGCAAAAAAGAATTCCACCAGTTTCGTTTTCAACAAGTAGAATGTTTTTAATGATATCTACCCTGGTTTCACGATTAGTTTCGATGTAAGCGTGAGTTATTCCCTCATTTACTGTTTCCCTGCTATCAATTTTGATCTCATGAGGATTATTCAGATAGTTAGATGCAATATGCCTGATACCTTTTGACATTGTTGCAGAGAATAACCAGGTATTCTTTTCATTTGGTGTAGTTTCAAGGATTGTATCAATATCCTCTTTGAAGCCCATGTTTAACATTTCATCAGCTTCATCTAATACTACATAGTTTACGTTTGAAAGATCAACTTTTCTTCGGTTGATCAAATCAATAAGTCTTCCGGGCGTTGCTATTATTATATGTGGAGCTTTGCGCAGCGCTCTGATTTGCTGCTCAATTGAGGCACCTCCGTAAACAACTTCAATATGTACTGCTTTCGCAAAAGCAGCAAATTGTTTTAGTTGCGAAGCTACCTGTTGCCCCAATTCACGCGTCGGCACAAGGATTAAGCCCTGGGTGTTGGAGATGGTTGAATCAACCTTCTCAAGCAACGGTAAACCGAATGCAGCCGTTTTACCGGTGCCGGTCTGTGCCAACGCTGTTATATCCTTTTGGTTTGCTAATAAGAAAGGAATTGCTTCCTTTTGAATCGGAGTGGGTTCTTCAAATCCTAGTTTTTCAATCGCTTGAACAACTACTGGAGAAAGACCCAGATCAATGAATTGTTTCAATAGAATATTTATATTTTTTAAAGCGCAAAGATAGGATTTTTAAAATGAAATAGCAGGTTTTATTCAAATATTAATTACGAAGACAGAATTTTATTGAAAATAAAAAAACCGGAAGGTATCCCTCCCGGTCTGTTTATCTAAGTTATTATTTATCAAACAGCTACGTCATTTTCACGTAAAGCATCGTTCAGTGAGGTTTTCAGGTCGGTACTAGCCTTTCTCTGCCCGATAATCAGGGCTGCTGGAACCTGGTAATTCCCGGCTGGAAATTCTTTTGTATAAGACCCCGGAATTACAACAGACCTCGGTGGAACATATCCTTTATAGATAACAGGCTCCTCTTTAGTCACATCTATAATCTTGGTTGAACCTGTCAGTGTTACATTTGCACCAAGAACTGCTTCTTTTCCTACTTTGACTCCTTCTACCAGGATACACCTCGAACCGATAAAAGCTCCATCTTCTACTATTACAGGTGCAGCCTGTACCGGCTCAAGTACACCACCAATACCAACACCACCACTCAGATGAACATTTTTACCAATTTGAGCACAGCTTCCTACAGTTGCCCAGGTATCAACCATCGTTCCTTCATCTACATATGCTCCGATATTAACATATGAAGGCATCATTACAACTCCTTTTGATATGTAAGCACCATACCTGGCCACTGCATGAGGAACGACCCTTACACCTAATTTATCGTAATCGCTTTTGAGCATCATCTTATCATGAAATTCAAAAGGCCCTACTTCTATCCTCTCCATTTTACGAATTGGGAAATATAATATCACGGCTTTTTTGATCCAGTCGTTTACCTGCCAGTCTTCACCTTTAGGCTCTGCCGTCCTCATAGTTCCTTTATCCAAACCTTCGATAACTTCTTCGATCGCTTGCTGAGTTTTCTGCTCTTTCAATAACTCTCTGTTTTCCCAGGCTTCTTCAATTACTTTTTGTAATTCAGTCATTGTTTTTACTTTTATTCTATGAATAGAAAAATTCTTATTGCGTCCACCACCAAACCGGTCGACGATACCAGGATGACAGACAAGATTGCAGCCACGCTGGCAGAAGTGCACAAATATACTATTTACGTAATTGGATTCCCATCAAAATTCAAACCCGTCTATTCAAATATAAACTTTTTCAATATTCCTAAAGCAGAATTTTCATTTGGAAAAAGACTTAAAGCTTTACTTTACATATTAAGAATACTTATTAAAGTTAAACCTGACATAGTTATAGCTAGTAATACTGAAACACTGCTAGTTATGAAGGTATACCAAATAATATTTGGCGCGTATTTAGTATACGATATACGAGAAAATTACTCCCTTAACAAAAAGGTAAGAAATGAAGGAAGCGGTAACCATATATTGAAATTGTTAAGTGTATCAGGCAAAATCGAAAGATCTCTTATTAATAAAGCTGACGCATTAATTCTGGCTGAAAGAATTTACTCTGAGCAATTTGATATTCCGTCACATACACCCTCCCTATTATTTGAAAATAAAGCTATTATCAAATCCGAAAGCAAAAATGTTCAACCACCACACTTTCTCCTTTCGGGTACACTTTCTACAATTCATGGTACTGTGGATGCAGTTAAATGGTTTTTAAATTCATTTTCTGATAATCAGGTAAAACTCACAATAATCGGCCAATATCATGATATTGCAGTACTCAATGAGTTGTTATCCTTAACAAACAATGTTGAGAATGTCGATCTCTTCTTGTCCAGATTCCCTATTAGCCATTGGTTAATACAAGAAAAGTTGATTAGTTCAACGCATATAATCTCTCCTTACCATAATTTAACTGCATTCGAGGGGAAATTGCCTACCAAACTTTTTGAAGCTGCAGCAAACCATAAAATTATTATATCAAGAAAAAACGCTTCATGGAATAGCTACTTTAAAGATGCCTGGCTAATTGAAACAGACTTCCAGACTGCTCTTGAAGCATCTCAAAAAAATCGCATTCTGCAATTCAATGGGAAAGAATATAATACCGCTCGCTATCTGGCAAACAGGAATGAATTAAAAGACTTTTTCACTAAATTAGATATGCCTTAAATAATTTTTATTTTTATCTAAAAAAGCATTATAATAAAAATTTCAAGCATTTTTGACAAATTTATTTATGTTAAAATATTTTTTTAGGATAATCTAAATTAATATTTTTACAGAAACAACATTAAGTAAATGCTTAGTTACACCGAAGAAAATTACCTCAAAGCCATTTATCACCTGTCCTCTGGTGGAGAGCATGAGGTATCGACAAACTCAATTGCCGAATCACTACAAACTAAAGCGGCTTCAGTAAGTGATATGTTGAAAAAACTTTCGGTGAAGGAGTTAGTAGAATACCGGCGATATAAAGGAGTAAATATATCAGAAGATGGCAAAAAGGAAGCGCTCAAGATCATAAGAAAGCATCGGCTTTGGGAAGTCTTTCTTGTAAACAATTTAAAATTTAATTGGGATGAGGTTCACGAAGTTGCAGAACAATTGGAGCATATAAAGTCTCCCCTACTAATTAAACGCCTTGATGAATTCCTGGGCTATCCTAGCTTCGATCCTCATGGGGATCCGATCCCAGATGAATTTGGAGTTATAAAAGATAAAGCCAAAATACTATTAAAAGATCTGGAGGAAGGAAATGAAGCGATAGTTGTAGCTGTTTCAGATGATAATCCTGCCTTTCTGCAATATTGCAGCAAACTGGGAATAAAAATTGGTACTCCTCTTAAAGCAATAGACAAGCTTGAATTTGATAATTCAATGCAGCTTTTACTTGATGGAGATCAAAAAATTAATGTATCAAAAGAAGTATCAGAAAATATATGGGTAACCGATTAATAATTTTATTTTTTATTTCTGCCTTACTTTTTTCCTGTGGTAAAACTGAGAAAAAAGATAACAGTAATAAGATCAATGTGCTTTCAACCACGGGTATGATCTATGATATTGTCTTAAATGTAGGAGGTGAAAAGGTTAACGCTCAATTCCTTATGGGTCCCGGAGTAGACCCCATTTATATAAGGCTACTCAAAATGACCTTTCTAAAATGAGAGAAGCTGAGATCATATTTTACAATGGCCTTCATCTCGAGGGAAAAATGCAGGAAACACTTGAAAAGATAGCCAATTCCAAACCTGTGATCGCCGTTTCTTCCGGGATAAAAAAATCTCTGCTAAAAGAAAGTGAAGACTTTGGAGGCGTATATGACCCGCATATTTGGTTTGATGTTTCACTTTGGAAGCAAGCCGTTAACGTGGTTACAAACACTCTGATAAAGGCTGATGAGAAAAACGAGCAATATTATCTCAATAATGCGAAAGATTACCTGGCAGCCCTTACTGCTTTAGATGCATGGGTTAAGCAATCGATATCTACTATTCCTGAAAAGCAACGAGTTATGATCACTGCTCATGATGCTTTCGGATATTTTGGTGAGGCATACAATATCGAGGTCCGTGGATTACAAGGAATTTCTACAAGATCTGAACCTGGTATCCGAGATATAACCAACTTAACCCAATACATAACTGAAAATAAAATTAAAGCTGTTTTTGTGGAAAGTTCAGTTTCTGAAAAAAGTCTACGTGCTGTAGTTGAAGGATCCAAAGAGAAAGGACATAATGTTCAAATCGGGGGAACCCTTTTTTCAGATGCAATGGGAGCAGAAGATACTCCGGAAGGGACTTACGAAGGAATGGTAAGACACAATGTCAACACAATTGTTAATTCACTGAAATGAATAAAACTGCAGTTGAAATACACGACCTGGTAGTTGCATATAATCGTAAACCGGTTTTATGGAATATCGATGCCCATCTTCCTGCCGGAAAGATAATTGGAATTATAGGCCCTAATGGTGCGGGTAAAAGCACATTAATTAAAGCAATGATGGGGCTTCTAAAGCCTGCGAGTGGTAGAATCCTATTCTTTGATAAACCCCTGGACGAAGTACGTGAAAGAGTTGCTTATGTGCCGCAACGTGAATCGGTAGACTGGCAGTTTCCGGTCACAGTATTTGATGTGGTGTTAATGGGCTGGTACAAAAAGATCGGACTATTTAAAAATCCCGGAAAAAGTGATAGAGAAAAAGCAAAACAGGCCCTGGAGAAAGTCGATATGTATCAATACCGGGACAGACAAATTTCTCAATTAAGTGGTGGGCAGCAACAAAGGGTTTTTATTGCCCGGGCATTGATTCAGGATGCAGATATATACTTAATGGATGAACCTTTTGCAGGGGTCGATGCTTCTACCGAAAAAGCGATACTGGAACTAATGAAGGAAATGGGAGAACAGGGAAAAACTGTAATAGTCGTTCATCACGACCTTCAAACTGTAATGGATTTTTTCGATTGGGTAATGATGCTAAATCAACGTCTTGTAGCATGCGGAAAAACACAGGATGTATTCATAGAAAAGAATCTCAATGACACATATGGAGGGAAATTAACCCTGCTCAATGAAGTCGGACAGATATTAAGTAAAAATCAAATGCCACAAAGAGAAAAATAATCAGATGATTGAATTTCTATCATTTCTGAAAGACCCGAATCTCCAATATGTTTTATGGGGGTGTATTTTATTGAGTTTCTCTGCCGGGCTGATCGGTTGCTTTGCCTATTTACAGAAAAAAGCACTTATCGGAGATGCTATTTCCCACTCAGTTTTACCGGGTGTGGCGATTGCTTTTATGCTAATCGAAATAAAATCATTGCCTGTTTTGTTAACCGGGGCTTTTATATCGGGAATAATCTCTCAATATCTTGTGGTCAAATTGTCGGAACATCCTAAAATCAGCAAGGATACGGCAATCGGGTTCGTATTAACTTTTTTCTTTGGAATTGGGATTGTCTTACTGACTTACATTCAGCAATCAGGTCATGCAGGACAAAGTGGATTAGAGGATTTTATTTTTGGTAAAGCGGCGACCCTGGTTCAGAAAGATATCAATTTATTTATCGGGCTTTCTGTTATAATTATTATTGTCGTTTTATTGATGAAAAAAGAATTTACGATTATCTCTTTCGATGAAGATTTTGCTCATACCTCCGGAATGAATGTTTCGATGATCAATAAAATTATGACCGGACTCTATGTAATGGCAATAGTATCGGGAATACAAGCCGTAGGTGTGGTTTTAATGTCCGCTTTAGTGATAACTCCTGCTGCTGCAGGAAGGTTCTGGACCAACAATATTAATAAATTACTGATCATCTCTTCATTGATCGCCGGTTTAGGTGGTGGAATTGGAGTACTTATCTCCTACTCTGCTCCTCAAATGCCTACAGGGCCATGGGTTGTTGTCGTATTAAGTGTCATCGCACTAATATCTTTTTTAATTGCACCTCAGACCGGAATAATCAGTAAATGGTTCAATCAAAGAAAAAACAAACAAAAAATTCATAATGAAAATATCCTGAAACTACTTTATAAGATCTGTGAAAAGAAAGGAAACATTCAATGCAGCATTGATAAATATGAAGCAGCTAAAAGATATTCGTTAAGTAATAAAGAGTTTTTTAATAAGCTAAATAAGCTATACAAGAATAATTATTTGGAATACTTAATAAATAACCAAATACAACTTACTAAGAAAGGTGTTGAAGAAGGACAACGTATTGTCCGATTACACAGACTATGGGAGGCCTATCTGGCCACCTATCTTAATATTGCTCCAGACCATGTCCATGATGATGCTGAAGCGATAGAGCATGTACTGACTCCTGAACTGGAGGCAAAGCTGGATAAGCTTCTTGATTACCCTGAGGCTGACCCACATGAAGCTAAAATCCCTAGAAAAAAGAATATCTAATGGATGCACTTATAATTATAACAGTTGGTTTCCTTGTCGCGTTTAATTGCGGTATTCTAGGTAGTTTTCTTGTACTCAGAAAAATGGCCATGATCGGTGATGCAATTTCCCATGCTGTTCTGCCCGGAATTGTAATTGCATTTATGCTTTCCGGCAGCAGGGAAAACATTTTCATGATGATAGGTGCAGGTGTAATAGGTGTTTTTGTGACTATTATGATAGAAGTATTTACCAGAAAAGGAAAAATACCAGTCGATGCAGCAATTGGTTATAGCTTTACTTTCCTTTTTGCAATTGGTATAATTTTACTTACTGCATTTGCAGATGATGTTGACATAGATGAGCAATGTGTTTTGTATGGAGAGATCATTTATATTCCTTTTAATGTTTGGGTAACAGAAGGTGGCCTTAATTTGGGCCCCACTGCCCTATGGATAGTCGGTTTAAATTCTTTGATTGTAATAATTATTGTATTAAGTTTTTACAAGGAACTTCTAATTACATCATTTAATCCTGATTTTGCAGAATCTGTTGGAATAAAACCCATTGTCTGGCATTATGTATTGATGGGTCTTGTAAGTTACACTGCTGTTTCAAGTTTCGAATCTGTTGGTGCTGTTTTAGTAGTTGGATTAATAATTATTCCACCTGCCACTGCTTATTTAATCACAGAAAGGTTTAATAAAATGCTTATTTACACAACAATTATTGCCTTAATGACTTCAATATTAGGGTATTACCTGGCATTCCTGCTCAATGTTTCTGTAGCAGGTGCGATGATAACAGTAAGTGGTACAATCTTTTTATTGGTATTTTATATTTCTAATCAATATAATAAGCGGGTTATAATGTCAGAAAGCGAATGAGAATTTTAATAAAATTTGTAATTTGTAAAAAACTAAAGTTAAATGGCTGATAAAGAGTTAATCGATTTAAACCAGGTAAGAAAAATAGCATATCAGGATCCTGATTTTACAAAAGAAATCCTTAATATTTCCATTCAGGAAATACCTAAGATTACCAGGGAAATAAAAACAGCTCTTGAAAAAAAGGATTCGGAAGCTTCAAAACAAGCTGTTCATAAAATAAAACCTACTTTTTATACCCTTGGATCAGATCATTTTGGAGACCTGGCAAAAAAAGTACAGGATCACCTGGCAGATGGTGGCGAACTTGACTCTGTAATTGGAGAAATTGAAGAAATTATTGCTATAGAACCGGTAATAATTGAAGAAATCAAGAAAAAACTTACTTTACTCCAGGGAATCTGACTTTCTTTGGTATCTTTTTTGAACTATAGCCGTTATAACAACAAATTATTATAACATGAAAATACTATTTAGTCTATTTGCAATAACAATTACTTTTAATATAAATAGCCTTTTTGCTCAGGATACAGAAATAAACTGGCTCACTCCGGAACAACTTGAGGCTAAAGTAAAAGAAGAACCCAGAAAAATATTCTTTGACGTCTATACTGATTGGTGTGGATGGTGTAAAGTAATGGATAAGAAAACATTTTCTGATCCTGATGTTGTAGAATACGTCAATGAAAACTTTTACGCAGTAAAACTGGATGCCGAAAGCCAGGAAACGTTCAATTTTATGGGCCAACAAGCCAGTGGTGTTGGTCTTGCTAGATCTTTTAAGGTAAATTCATATCCTACTATTGTTTTCATGGACGAAAAAATGACAACTATATTTCCTGTCCCGGGATTCAGAAAGGCTAATGAATTCATGGATGTTTTGAAAAAGCTTGACGAAATGAAATTAGGTCAGAACAATCCACAACAAGGAAGTAATTAAAAGTCCAATAAAAATATATAAGGGTAGCTGTTATCAGTTGCCCTTTTTTTGTGTTAAATTATTAATAAGACCTAACCTTTATGCCTGACCTTTTACTTTTAAATCTTTACGAATGGGATACATTGGTCGCTTCCTCATTTTTGTAATTATCTTATCCGGCATCAATTCTTTATTGTATGCTCAGGAATCTTTTGTAAAAGGTAAAATAATTGACAAAAACTCCAATACTCCTGTACCTTATACACATATTCGCTTAATAAAATCTGAAAAAGGAACGACAAGTGACTTAAATGGTGATTTTAAACTGGAGTTCGAGTCTCCCGAAGATTCAATTATAATATCATCAATTGGATATTCCAGAAAGTTATTAGTGATAAAGGATTTAATAAAGAGAAAAGATATCAATATATACCTGGAACCCTTAAACACAAATCTTGAAGAGATTTCGGTCATTGCTGACAGGATAAATAAAAAACAGTTTATAAACACAATTTCCAATAATCAATACTCAATCAATGCTCAGCAAATCAAAAATCTTCCTAGTATTTCGGGAGAAGCCGACATCATAAAATCATTAACTATTCTACCCGGTACAGTTAAAGGAATTGAAGGGTCTCCTGATCTTTTTGTCAGAGGCGGTGATGCTGACCAAAACCTAATAATTTTTAACGGAGCCCCAGTTTTTATAACCGGTCACCTATTTGGATTTCTTTCCGTTTTCAACCCTGATGTGTTGGGTGATGTAACGATGCACACCGGAGGCTTCCCGGCTAATTATGGGGGAAGACTTTCTTCAATAATTGCCATAAACTCAAAGAAATCAGATACATCAGAATGGAATTATAATCTCAATGTTGGCACCGTTTCAACTTCTTTAAAAGCTGAAGGACCGGTAATTAAAAAGAAATTAAGTTTTATGGGTGCTGTAAGAAGAACTTATATCGATCAATTAGCCAAAGCATTTTCATCAGAGGTACCTTATTATTTCACCGATGTTAATGCTCAGCTTGATTTTAATATAAATAAAAGATTCTCTGCTCAGTATCATTTTTATATGGGCGAAGATATTATGAACTTAAGAAGAAACAGAAATGATACATCATCAACTAATAAAACTGATTTTGTTCTTCAAAATTTCACACATACCCTATCAATCAAAGGTGATCTAAATCAAAAATTATTCAGTATACTTAATATATATTATACTGAGTTCAAATATAAAATTAATAGTCAATTTGAAGATAACTCACTTTCAGCTGTCTCAGATATCAAAGAATATGGAATTAAACATAATCTGATTTATTCATTCAATAATAAAATAAAAACAGAATTTGGCTATGAAATAATCAATCATGATATATCACCAAATTTATTAAACACTTCAGGAGAAATTTCTGACTTTATCCCTTCTTCAAACGGCAAATCAAGAGAAGTACCGGAATGGTCGGTTTACGGTACAGGTGAATACAGATTTAACAGGCTAAAAGTTGATCTGGGATTAAGGTTAAGCAATATTATATTATCTAAAAACATATTCTATTTTAATCCCGAGCCAAGATTTAGTCTTAACTATCTCGTTAATAATAAAATCACATTGAACCTGTCATATTCCAGAATGGTTCAGTATCTACATCGGGTTTCGAGCAATGCATTCACTTTACCAACTGATTTATGGTATCCTGTTACCAAATCAATTAAACCTCAGAAATCAGATCAATTCACTCTGGGAGCGACATGGAATCCTGAGAGTCTACCGTTTATAGTAAAGTCCGGAGTATTTTATAAGTACATGAAAAATCTCATAGAATTTGAGGAAGGAACTAATTTAACATTAAGCAATGATTTTGAATCAAAATTGATTCAGGGTATTGGGTATTCGTATGGATGGGAATTGTTTGTTCAAAAAAATGAAGGGAAATGGCTGGGCAATTTATCCTATACATTATCCTGGTCTAATAGAAATTTCGATGAGATTAATAAAGGCAAAACTTTCCGATCAAGATATGATCGTCGGCATAATTTGATTTTGTTAAATCAATATACATTTAATGAAAGATGGTCGGTCTCAGTACTATGGGAATACTTAAGTGGTGCACGCTTTACTCCTATCCTGGGATATTATGCAATGGTAAATTCTTCCTCGACAGGAGTTAGCCTTACACCTCAATATCCCGATAGAAACAGTGTCAAACTAAATGATAGTCACAGGTTAGACCTGAGCTTAACATATGATCATGAAACTAAGCATAAATTTGATTGGTCGGTTAAATTAAATCTTTATAATGTCTACAACAGGACTTCTCCGGTCGCAATAGATGTAGTTTATGATACAAAAAGTGAAAAGTATAAATATGAACAGCCAGGGCTATTGGGTTTTCTACCATCATTAACTTTTAACGCAACATTTTGAAATGAGAATATTAATTTTCATCATATCAATAATTTTAATTCAGGGTTGTTTACCAGAACCGCTGGAGGTGGACAATATACCACCTCTTAAAAAACAACCAGTAATTACGACAGTTAATTTCGATGGAACTTTTCTCAATCTGATAGTAACTCAAAACTTTACAGTTGAATCCAGGGTTTCAAATGACAATATTGATTCACTTATCGAATCACTTTTAATAGAAGATTTAGAAATCACAATAACAACTGATGAACAGCAATTTCTTCTAACGGAATATGTTGACGGGATTTACTTTAATCCTGAAATCCCGGGAAAACCTGGTAACGAATACAAATTAAGCTTTCCGGATCCTTATACTAGTGATACTGTTAAAGCTAATTCTATTTTAATGGAAAAAATTAGTTTTTCAGAACTTGAAACTTCATTGCTATACACAGAATTTGATACTCTTCTTAATATTGAATATACAATTAACGATCCGTTGGGTAAAAATTTTTATATGATAAATGTTCAGCGGGTAACTTCAGATTATTACTTGCTTAAATCTCCTTATGTTGAACTAATTGAAGACAATACAGATTCATCTGAACATATTATTTCCAGTTCTTTTATCATTCCTTTTGAAGACTTTGCCTCAGAAGATACCATATTAGTATCTCTATCTAATATTGAAAAAAATTATTTTGATTATTTAAAACAAAAAGATAGTCAAAGATTAATCTTAATTGATGAATTGTCTGAACCTATCAATTATAATAGTAATGTGATAAATGGTCTTGGTTTTTTTACTTTGTTTCAACCGGATATTGAATTAATTAGGTTGGAATAAAAATTATTAGATACTTTTGAAGCAAATATTTATTGTCGCTAATGACTAATCAAGTTTGTAGTAGGTGTGGTAGTTATTTAATTACAGATTCTCAAAATTATCTAGTAAACGATATTAAAGAAGAATTGAAATCAGAATCAAATACTTGTGGAAAATGCTCTAAAGAAGAATTAGAACTAAAAATAGAGCTAATAAAAGCCGGTCAGATAGACAATATCCTTAAAGATCCTAAATGGAATAAGAAAAAACTTTTAGAAAATTTAGACTATTATCTTGAAAATGGATTAATGGTTTTTACAGAATATTTTCATTTGAAAAAAGGATATTGCTGCAAGAACAATTGCAGACATTGTCCTTATAATTGATCATCCTCATCAAGATACCCTGCATCCTTCAAAAGTTCGATGACCGGATTATAATCAGTCATATTGAATAGGGTATCAGCTAAATAAATATTTCGTTTTCGCTCCTTATCTTCTCCATCAATAAAATGGACTACGAATTTAGACCTGGTAAGACCGGCTATCCCTTTGTGGAAGGAAACATGACTGATATTTTTCTTTTGAATCTTTTTTATAGAAACATTTATTATGCAGTCAAAAAGCCCATAAGCAAAGTATATGCTGACCATAGTAAATATTCCAACTGGTATTAATTTCCCATTTTTATAAAATTCATAGGCCAGAAAAAGCATACCTACAGAGAAAACACCATAGAAAAGTAAATTGAATGTCTTTGTTAGTTTAAAATCATTAGCAAGAATAATACTGGCGCTATCCTTATCTGAGACTATTATCTCTTCATCATTTAAATAGCAAAACCCATTCTGTGTCCTAAAAAATCTGATACTTCCCATTTAGTTTATCAACGTCTTTACTCTAAAGATACAGTTTATAAGGATTTTATAACCTGTAATCAAAGTATTTATAAATATTAGCTTCATAATTTACGATATAATTACTGCATTATAGAATCTAAATGGAATTTATTAAAGCACGACAAAAACAAATATTAAGTATACTTAATAAAAGAGGGTTTATAATTGATTCTTATTTAAGAAAGAAATAATTAATAATTGAGGTTAATTAATAAAGTTTTCACAACATTCGATTTTCTGTTTATTAATATTCAATCATCAAATTTGCAAAAAACAGATAGTTATGGTTCAAATTAATTGCTGGAAAAGTGAATATCTACTATTAATAAAGCTTGTAGATTATGATAAAAAGAAAGGCTATGATTTCTATCACTATATCATAGACCCTAAGAGAGGCGGCTCAATGCAGATAACAAATGACCAGTTCGATCATTTACTAGAAGTACTCGAAACCACTTTACTGGAAAATGAGAAACATCATGAGGTTCTTGCCTGGATCAAATGGAAACTTCAAAAACAGATATATCGATATGATGACCTGTATATGGTTTAAAATGTTTCATTCAAATTGAAATAAAGTCCTCTTTCTCCATACCTGCCCCAGGCGTAATCGATGGTGACATTAGCTCTGCTTTTGGTATTTAGCATAAATCTCAAGCCTACGCCCGCAGCCGGATCAATGTATTCCATAAATTTGATACCAGCAGGCTTACTACTTGCCGTTGTTGCATTAACGAAAGCAACTAAGCCAAATAATTCAGGATATTTTTTAATTATAGGAGGAAGCGGAACTCTGTACTCCAGCTCTGCATAACCAATCTTTTCTCCCCTGAATCTCCCCTGAGTATATGCTCTTCCTGATCTGCCATAAACATCCCAGCCAATTGCAGGTAAATTCATATATGGATGTGTTCCACTTGTTTGAATATGTGTAAAAGCCCATAAGGCAATCAAATGCCGAGGCCTATTCTTTGATAGATTGTAATAATCACGAAATTCTGCCCAAAGACTGGTTGAATTAGCATCGCTCCCTAAAAATGTGGGATTAATCCTAAAAGTAAGTAAAGAATACATACCCGAATAAGGGTTAATTGCATTATCTCTGCTATCATATGCTGCATTTAAACTAACTCCAGATAATATGTATTTTTCCGGATCAAAACCGTTCTCTACACTATATTTATAATGGCTTGTATATTTCACTCCATCACCATCATTAGTACTCAAATCGAGTTCTACATCATCTATATTAAAGTGATAGTCCAAATGATATCCTAGCCCCAGATAAAAATTATTCTTTACCTTTCTAAATGCAGTTTCATGGAACCTCAATAAATTAAAATACATTAATTGATCATCAAGATCTGGTCGCCCTTTCACACCATTTATTTCTATCCCCTCTCCTATAGGTTTAGCGCTTTGAGGCCCGGTACCTAAACCATAAGTAGGTTGATTTGTGACCAAATATCTCCAATCACCCAGAAGATTCCATTTTTCTTTATTTGAAAAGACATTACTCTTTAATATTAGCGCCAGTTGTTCTTTTGTAGAATAAGTAAAGGCAAGGAACGCAGAAGAAATTCGAGTATCATCTGGCTCTCCGAGATACATTCCGGCAGAAGCAGCCACACCATAAATAAAACCGGAAGTAGGGTTTGATGCAATTGCAGGTAAGGGAGTAATATATAATTTACCTTGCTTCAATTCACTATCCCGGGAAGTTGATGTTGTATCCTGATTTTGAGCCAAAGCAGGACATCCACAAATCAATGTGATCAACATTACTATTAATAATTGACCAGCGAAGTTTACTTTATTCATTAAAAAATTATTTGTGAATCATATATTATTTAAGTCCTAAGCTTCATCTTCAGAACGTTTCTTTTTCCATCGCTTATGCGTCCATAACCAATATGCAGGCTGGTCATAAATGTCCTGCTCCATGAGCCTAGTGTATTTTTCTGTAATCTCCCCTTTTTCAGTAGCTTGTGAATCCGCTATTAAATCTTCAAGAATAAGCTCATAATAACCTCTTTTTACCTTTTTTATATGAAGATACACTATTGAGTAATCGTATCGGGTAGAGTACCTTTCTGTTCCATACATAACTGCTGTTTCCTGCCCTAGAAAGTCCATCCAGTAAACATTTTTATTTGACCTCTGGGGTGATTGATCAGCAGCAAAAGCTACCATCGTTGGTCTTTCTCTTTTCGTATTAAAAAACTTCAAAACTTCTTGCTTTGGTATCAAATACATTCCGTATTTTGACCTCGATTTCTGCATTTTCTTATCAAAAAATTTATTTGACAAGGGGGAGTAAATTACTGAGATTAAACCATTGCCTACCTGTGGGGGAAATGCTACAGCAGCCATTTCCCAGTTATTGTGATGAGCACAAACCAGAGATACATTTTTCCCCTTCTCAAAATATTTATTAAGTACTTCAGGGTTAACTATTCTACATCTATTAATTACTTCCTTTTTTGAAATACTGAATAATTTTAAACTTTCAATTATCAGGTCACAAAAATGCCTGTAAAACTCTTTTGCAATAGGCTCTATCTCATTTTCGGATTTGTCTGAAAACACCCTTTTCATATTACCGAAAACTACTTCTTTCCGATAACTGATCAAATAATACATTATCAGAAATAAAAAATCAGAAAATACATAAAGTACTCTTAGTGGTAATAAGGATAAAGGCTTTATAAATAAATAATAAAAAAATGCAGTTACGTAATACATCATTAGACCCTGGTTCTATTCCTGCACAAAAATCCTAATTATCAGATTATGAATAAAGAAAAAACTACTTTTTATTAACTAATTTTTTTAGTTCGATTTTGAAGTCATTTTAGATTATTTACCTGAATGGACAATCACCCTAAAACTTGGTCTATCCTGGTATTTTTTATTTCTTTTTCATTCTGATAACTGATAAAATATCTTTTCTCGTTTTGATCAATTCCTGTTTTTTCTTCTAAATATTCTAATGTATTAACCTCCCTTGAATGTTTTAATGAATTGATTAATGAATAGATTTCTTCTTTACCAAAATAATTTAAAGCTAATTCTTCAGGATCATAGACAACCCCTTCTTTTTGCATCAAATTTGATATGAATTCATTAAAATCTGCATCCATTTTCCCAATGCTAACTATTTTCAAGGTATCAATTATAGTCAGATCAGGGCCCTTGTTTATTCTTTGTTTATAATAAAGATTCTTTAATTGAAACAATGCATACTGTCTTGCTTCCCAATCTTTATTATAGGTATGAATAAGTTCGACCCTGACGGCCTCTTTTTTAATAATTTTGAAATAGTATTGAGTTCCTTTTTTGTTTAATTGATATTACACTATCCAAATAATTAAATTTGATTTCCCGGATTTTATTTGATTTATCTTTAAATGGTTTTGAAATTAATTTCACAGGTGTTGCTGCTGTTTTTACCACAAGATCCTTCACTACTTTACCAACATTGGGTATGAAATCTGATTCGGGATGTCCCACCTTGCCTTTTATAGGAATTGACAACTTCACTTCCCCTTTTACATCCTTCATTAATCCAACCGCAAACCGGGAAGGGATTTTCTTATTTTTTGTCCCCGGAATCTTATCACCCACTTCCAGATGTGTGATAACAACATCATTTGTACTATACATATAGTCATCGTCAATTTCGGTTTCTGCCTGAAGATTAATTATGCCATCCCAAAAAGGCTGGTCAATATAAAAATCAGTGAATGGAGAAAAATCAACTATCTTTATATCTTTAATTTTATGCGAAATTTGAATTTCCCTGTCTTTTAAAGATTTAAATACAACTCTTCCAGAAAGATGACCTGAATAATTCATTTCTGCATTAAAAAATAACTTTGAATTATCCGAATTAGAATTAAACGAATTCATTTTAGCAAATCCTTCTTCTAATTGTAAATAAAAAGGCTCTCCAGAAGAATAATCACTATATTCTAACCTGCCTCTTTCTATATGTAAACTATCTAATTTTAATTCCTTGAAGGAATATTGCTTGATTACATTAATTGCCCCTGTGTATACAGTATTGTAAAATTTCAGATAGGAACTGTGGATAAAATTTAATTTATCATAATGAGCTATCATACTATCAGGATCAGAGTGACTTAGATTTAGTAAAGAATCAAAATCTGAAGTGGTCAACATATCCATAGAAAACTTTCTAACTATATTGTTTCCTGTGCTTACCCTGTATATTTCTAATGAAGGCTCTTTTAGGTTTAATCTGGAAATATGATAATTACCCTGATAAGCTGAAATTGTATCAATAATAAACTCGATTTCACTTAAGGCTGCTAATTCCATTTTATTTTCTCCATTAACTGAAAAATCATAAAGATGGACCACTCCGCTTGCTTCTGAAATAAGCGAATCAATATTTCCCCTAGAAATATATTAAGGTTAACCTTTCCCGTTAAATTTTCAACGTATAATGCTTTATCAATAAAAGGCTTTAAAAAATTTATATTAAACTGATCTATAATAATTCTATTATTATAATCTCCGCTAGACTGATCAAAGACTCCAGATAATTCGATATTGCCACCAGCTACTGATTGACAACTACCGGATAAGAAATATTTATTTGAATTCTTTTTACTTTTTTCAACTGCAAGTTTAATATGATTAAAGTTAGCCTCTCCATTAAACAGGGTATTTCTATAACCAGCCTCTCCCCCATTAAAGATTAACTTATCTACAACAATATTTTCATATTTTATTCCCTTTGACTCCATTTGAGACAAAGATCTTTCCATTGATTCTTTCAGATCTTCTATATTAATATCATCAGCACCCTGAATAACATAAATTTTTAACTCATTAACTGAAACTTCAGATATGTGTAAATCAGTTCTAAATAATGAAAAAAAAGAAACATCGATAGTGAAATTTTGAATACTTAAAAAGGGAGTTTCCTCATCTTTTTCATAAATAACCATTTCATTAATAGCACATGACGAAGTGAATGGATTGATACGAAAACTACTAACATCCACCTTTCTTGAAGTTTGTTCCTCTACGGTCTTTATTATGAAGTTCCTGCCGAAAAAATCAATTACCAATATGCTTATAACATAGAATACTGATAGTGATATTACGATCTTAGTAAGGGTCCGATATTTTTTTAGGAAAGCAAGCAAATTAACATCCATTTTCATGAATATTATTCATGGTACTTCATTGTTTCTAAGAGTTAAATAAGTTACTAACTAATGGTCATTACACCCATTATTTTTTTTAAATTTCAATGGTATTATCCCCAAGGTAATTCTTCATAGATGGGTGACATGAAAAAAGAAGAATCTGATGATTGATGGAAATTCTTTTAAGTTCATCAATAGTAGTATTCAATCGCAAATCATCAAAATTGACTAAAATATCATCAAGTAATATTGGAATAGGGTCTTTCTTTACTTTGATCATAGCTAATCGTATAGATAGGTACAGTTGTTCCTTTGTTCCCCGACTAAGGTCATCGACTTTGATTTTTTTACCATTTTTCCCAGAAACACTTACAAATTTATTCCTTTCCTCCTGAACAAATGAATACTTTCCTTCCGTAATCCTGGAAAAGATGTCTTCTGCTTCTTTTACTATGGTTGGCTTAATGGAATTCTCTAGGTTTTCAGTAGCCTTTTCTATCAAATATAGTAGATAATCTAACTGATAATATTCCCGGGTTTTCTCAAGTAAACTGGCTTCGTTCATAGCCAACTTTTGGAATATGGATTCTTGAGATTCTTTTTCAAGATTTTCTACTGTTTGAGTGTTTCTTGCCAGGCTTTCAGTAATATGATCTATTTCAATTCTAAGCTCAGCACATATTCCTTTAATCGAGTTAATCTTATTTTCAAGAGCTATTGGCTGAATTTCTTTAAATATCTCCTCCAGATTAGTTATCCTTTCCAAACCAAACACCTTTCCACAGGCAAAAATTATTTCTGAATTTTGTTTTTGTAATTCGTCTCTCATTTCCGATGTCTTTAACAGCTTATTTAAATCCGAATCACTATCCAGGTTGGATGCTTCTGATATTTTATTTAATTCACTTATAAACTCCTGCCTTTCTCTTAACTTTTCGTTCCACAATCTTTCTTTATCTACTACCCTCTGCTTGATTTTAAATAATTCCCGCTCCTTTAACTGGGCCTCTTCAAATTCAGTTAATAAATTCTTTAGCTCATTAACTATATCATTTTTATTGATTTCCCTACCCTGCAATTGCTCTATTTGTTCTTCTAACTGATGTAATTCTGATTCCTGAGATTTATATGTTTTAACATTTAATATCCACTCAGATACACTTTTTATTAAATTTTCAGATTTGTCAAGCCATTGGTCAAGATCATATATGGTCGCAAAGTTTCTTCCGTTCAATACCGTGTTCAGATGTCGATCCAACCTTTCGTCCAATTGATTTTTTGCTTCCTCAATTTCATCAAACAATCCGGAAACGAGGGCTGTTCGATGTCTGTGTCGCATTATAAGATAAACCACAAAACTGACAGATAAGACTAAGCTGCCAATCGATAGGAGGATAATACTCTTTTCGAAAAGAAAAAAACTCGTCAGAAAAAACAAAACTGACAGTGATATAAATAGAATATTAAACTTTTTATATACAGGATCTGATTGTATAATCCTTAACTTTTCGTTTTGTGACTTTTCTTTCTCAGATAATTCAGCTTTGATATTTTTATATTCATTAACAAAAGCCCGTGACTTATTGATATTATTATTAGATGCTAATTGAAGAACTTTCTTATCATCAAATCCCAGCTCCCTCGCTTCCTTGTCTATTTCCTTTTTCAGACTTGTCAACCTTATTTTTTCACTTTTTACTCGGGTAGTCAGGTTTTCCAGGTATTTATAATTAGACTTTAATTCTTCAATTTCATCTTTTTTCGAAATCAGAGTATCATCGTATTGCAGTAGTCTTCGTTCAGAATCAGCTTCTGTTAGCTCCTGGTCTAAAGTATCTATTTCATCGGTTAGTTTAACAATACTATTTTTAAGTAATATGGCCTTCTTTAACTGATCTGTAGTCAGCGATTCATGCAAAGGCATATTAGAAATTTCCTTATTATTTTCAGCAAACCTTAAATACTCAGGATACATATCCAATATCCTTTGATGATCGATCAATTCTCTTTCAAGGCCACCTAGTTGTTCCCGTTTACTGACTAAAACCTTCTTTTCAGTTTTAATCGTATTTATTAAAGTATAATAATGATCATATTTTTGTGTTTCTACTTCTTTTATATGTTCAAGCTGTTCTTTCTCTTCAAGAATTTCATTAATCAACCCTTTTTTGCCATGTCCCAGCAAGTTCTTTTTCTCAGATTTTAATTGATCTTTAACCTCAGTCAAATTTACATTTCTCAATCCCATATTTCTGCTAATAAGCATTTCGAAAAACTCACTTCCGCCAATTGATCCTGAAGAGTTGAGTTCATCAATTGTTATTGCATAGATATTCCTGAATTGATTCTCGGTGATATCATATAAAAGCTCATCTGTATTCTCATAAAGACCACCCTTCTGATCATATATCCTCAGTTGCCCACCATTTGGCCCATAATATCTTTCAAACCATATTTTTCCATATTTGGCATGTTCAATTAATATCCTTCCTCCGTGAGCTCCTCCATTTACTGGTTCCATATTAGAAATAGACCGCTTAGTGGTCGGATAGCCAAACAAAGTATAAATGACAAATTTCATCACAGTAGACTTACCGGACTCATTTTTCCCAAAGATCAAATTAATGCCGGAGGAAAGATTTTTAATTTTAAAGTTTGATAGCTTACCAAAACCTTCAATATGAATTTCAAATATCCTCATCAAACTCTGCTTTAAATAAATCAATCAAAATTCGTTCTAAATCCTGTTTGCTTGGTCTTTTCTCTTCCTCAGCTAAGATTTTATCAGTGATCCGTTTTAAACTTTTATTTTTTAAGTAGCCAGTCTCAAGGTGTTCAGCAAAAGGATATTTTTCCAATAGATTACTTAATTCTTTAAAAAAAGAATTTGCATTAAAAAACTTTTCTCTTTCGATGTACTGTTCCAGATTGGGGAAAATATCATCCACTAACTGATTGTCATAAAACTCATTCAAATTATCGATAAAGTCCTCTTTGTTAGATTCTACTTTAAAGTAATTATACAAGGAGTTTGAATCTCCGTATAAATTCACCCTATTCACATAAAACTTGTCATCATCAGAATCCGTAAGGGCATCTTTTATTGCTTTTATACATGAGGTTATATTATCTTTTTCAGTTACGGCTACTTCAATACTTCTAAATTCAACCTTACTAATATTTATATAGTTCAGTTCGGGTTTTTTATTATCGTTTAAATTTACTTTTAGATAATTACCCCCTGATAACTCCTTAAAATTTCTTGGTTGAGGAATCCCACAGTAAGCTATTCGATCCCCAAGAATTTCCGGCTTATGTATATGTCCTAATGCCCAATAATCGAATTCTGTATCTTTTAAATCACTAATATTAAATGGAGCATACCGATGATGCTCATTTTTAATATCACCCACACTTCCATGGAGCAAGGCTATATTAAAATCGGCATCTTTTGAGATTTCATACTGACCATGTATTGATTCTCTCAATACTTTTGAATTATATGAATACCCGGTAAAATTAACTTTCAGTCCTTTCTTTGATTCAAGAACTAAAGATGAAACTTTTCCCGGCTCAAATAGGTGAAGAGCTTTATGAGAAATCAGATCATCAGGCCATGAGAAGTAAGGATCGTGATTTCCTGCTATAGCTATCACTTTAATATTCCTTTCTAAAAGTAAATCAAACTGTTCCTTTAAAAATAAAATGGTTTTAAGGCTCTTCTTTTCTGAATCAAAAAGATCACCCGAAATCAAAACAAAATCTACATTATCGCTGATAGCATGGCTTATTAATAGTTTAAATGAATCATAAGATGCATCAGTGAGTTTCTTTGCCAGAATACGATTGTTTTCTTTAATTCCCTTGAACGGACTATCAAGGTGGACATCACCCGTATGTAAAAAAATTATTGGCTCATTCATCAAAACAAATTTAATATAACAATCTGAATTATACTTTCCGGTCTTTGACAGTATGTTTCTTAAGAATTCGATTCTTGTCATTTTTTACCGGAGCAGATTTATGAAGCTTCCATAACCTTTCTCTGGCTGCTGAATATGCCTTTGAAAGTTCAAAAAGTGGTTTTGGATAATCCTCTCCAATTCTGCAATTGTACATTATTTGCTCTGAAGCAGTTAATTTATGGGGTTCAAATAGCAATGGAACAGGAACATCTTTTAATTCAGGAACGAATTCTTTAATAAAATTTCCCTTCTCATCATTTTCATATGCTTGTTTAACAGGATTATAAATTCTAATGGTATTAATGCCTGTTAGGCCAGCCTGCATTTGAATTTGAGGGTAATGTATTCCAGGCTCAAAATCGAGAAACAACTTTGATAACCAGGTTGAAGCATTTTCCCATGACTGATTACATAAATGGCATAAAAATGAAATCAGCATTGCTCTCATTCTAAAATTTACATAGCCTTTTCTGATAAGGCTCCTCATAGATGCATCAACCATTGGAAAACCTGTATTCCCTGTTCTCCAGGCATTATATATTTTTTGATCAAAATCATACTCTAACAAATCATATCCTTTATTAATCGGACGCCATTCCATTTCGTGTTCCATTTCAAACTTTTGAATAAAATGGCAATGCCAACGCAACCTGGATTTAAATGCTGAAATGCTACGTTTATTAGCTAAATTTTGTTTAGATCCCACATATTGATAGACCTCTCTAACAGAAATATTACCCCATGCTAAATATGGCGACAATCTGCTACAGGATTTAAAAGATAAATTTGGCTTACTTATATTTTTATTATAATCCTGGTGTCGCTTTAATAGAAAACTTCTTAAATATCTCCGGGCATAATTAAATCCTCCCCTTTGCATCTCATTGTTTAGTGTCAGGAGTTTCTTTTGAAAAGATTTGCGAATTTGGAATACTTCCGGAATAGTTAAATCAACTGGCCTGACTTTATTAACTTCAATATGAGGGATTTCTTTCTGCATAAAGTCATACCAGTTTTTCACCCACCCTTCCCGGTTTTTCAATCCTCTTTTTACACCATTTTGATTATACTCAAACCACTGAATTTTATTGTTTTTAAATAAATCATTTAAATCAAGGTCCCTTTGATAAGTTAATTTTAATCCTGTTTCAACATGTGAATAGATATTTTTGACAGGGTAATTTTTAATCAGATAACCAAATACCTCTGTGGCATTCCCATAAAATATATAAATCTTATTCCCTGCTTTAATTAGCACTTCATTAAGTACATTTAATGATTGTTGAACGAAACGCCAATGTCTTATAGAATAATGCCTGTCATTAATCAGTGATGGTTCATAAATATATAGTAGTAATGTTGGCTCATCAGCTTTAATAGCTTCCAACAAGGGTAAGTGATCACTTAATCTTAAATCTCGTTTAAACCAGACAATATTCATAAACCTTTTTATAACCTATATAAATAAGAATAGTGAATAATTGTTTGACAGATGGGTAACAAGCATTTTCAAACGATAAATTTCAATTTGATTTGATTACCATAATAAATGTTTCAGAAAACGTTACAGATTTCGTTTAAACAACTTTCAAATTGAGTCACTTTTAATTAATTTCGCTGCAATTCAATCAAAACCTAACAATCGGTTGGTTGAATTAATTTTTATACTGGAATTAAACTTTATGCAGGTAATTTTAGTATGCACTAGTAGTGATACCTCATAAAGCACTGATAGAGAATTTGATTTTTGTCTAACAATAAATAAGATCGCAATAAATATGTCTAAATCTGCGGAAATAATTATAGAGGGTAAAAAATATGATTTACCTGTAATAGAAGGAACCGAAGGTGAAAAGGCGCTTGACATAAGTAAATTACGTGCTCAGTCCGGCTACATCACTTTGGATTATGGATTTAAAAACACAGGTTCTACTACTAGTAAGATCACATTCCTGAATGGTGAAGAAGGGATTTTAAGATACAGGGGTTATTCGATTGAAGATCTTTGTGATAAATCAAATTTTCTGGAGGTAGCTTACTTACTAATTTACGGTAAACTTCCAACTGCTGAAGAATACGATCAGTGGATTTATGATATCAAAATGCATACAATGGTGCACGAGGATATCAAACGCATTTTAGAAGGTTTTCCTTCAAATGCTCATCCAATGGGCGTTTTATCTTCTTTAATTACTTCTTTAACGGCATTTTACCCTGAAAGCTTAGATCCAAACAGATCGATAGATGGCGTTAAACTGAGCATTGTTAGGTTGTTGGCAAAACTTCCTACAATGGCTGCATGGGCATATAAAAATGAAGTAGGACATCCTGTCAATTATCCGGACAATACTCTTGACTACGTTTCAAACTTCCTTAAAATGATGTTTGCCCTACCGGCAGAAAAACATGAAGTAGATCCAGTTATAAGTAATGCATTAGATACACTATTAATTTTACATGCCGACCATGAGCAAAACTGTTCTACATCTACTGTAAGAATGGTAGGTTCAAGTCATGCATCACTTTATACTTCAATTTCAGCAGGAGTAAACGCACTTTGGGGTCCACTCCACGGAGGTGCTAACCAGGCTGTGATTGAAATGCTTGACAACATCAAAAAAGATGGCGGTGATGTTGAAAAATACATTAAGAAAGCAAAAGATAAGAATGATCCATTCAGACTGATGGGCTTTGGACACAGAGTTTATAAAAACTTCGATCCTAGAGCTAAGATCATCAAAAAGCATGCTGATGAAGTACTTGCTAAACTTGGTGTTGAAGATCCCGTTCTGGAAATTGCTAAAAAACTGGAAGAAACAGCTCTTAAAGATGAATACTTCATCGAAAGAAAATTATTCCCTAACGTAGATTTCTACAGTGGTATTATTTATAGAGCGATGGGAATCCCTACAGAGATGTTCACTGTAATGTTTGCAATGGGACGTCTTCCGGGCTGGATATCTCAGTGGTTAGAGATGAGAGAGAACAACGAGCCAATTGGTCGTCCTCGTCAGATCTATACTGGTGAAAATGTTCGAGATTATGTAGAAATGAGTAAGCGATAATAGATATATTATTATAAATTTATAGCCCCGTACTTCGGGGCTTTTTTTATGTCTGTTGTCTAATACCAATATGCAGTTATTTTATCATCCAGAAATTAAAACTGATAGCAAACTTCCGGAGCAGGAAGCCATTCACTGTGTCCGAGTACTTAGAAAAACTACCGGTGATGAAATTCATGTAATGGATGGAAAAGGTTATCTGTATACCTGCAAAATTACAAGTACATCAAAAAAGTCTTGTGAATTAGCAATTCTTGACCAACAATATTTTAAAAACGATCTTCCTGATATAAATATAATTATTGCTCCTACTAAAAACTCTGATAGAATGGAGTGGTTTAGTGAAAAAGCTGTAGAGTTGGGCGTGGGAAAGATAACTATTGTTTTGACTGATAATACCGAAAGGAAGAAGTTCAAAACGGACAGAATAGAAAAAAAAATTATTTCAGCAGCAAAGCAAGCAGGAAGATATCATTTACCACAGCTTGAGGGTCCGGTGAAATTTTCTGAGATTCTAATCAAGAATGATAATCATCAAAAATTCATTTGCTATGTGGAAGAAAAACAGCCTGTGCACCTGTATGAAGAGATTCTTGCTGACGAAGATGCTGATATTCTAATAGGACCTGAAGGTGATTTTTCGAAAGAAGAATACCATAACGCGATAAATCATGGTTTTAAGCCTGTAACATTAGGGGAATTCAGGCTAAGAACAGAAACTGCAGGAATATCGGCTGTTCAAATTGCTGTTTTAAAAAATATGGTTAAAACATAATTATAAATAAGTTATTATCGTTATAATGTTAATCTGTTTAGGGCACCACCTTTTATGATACTCAATTACATTTTTATACTTTTTTTTATTCTTTCTTTTGTTGCTGCTATACTCCGGTTTATAGTCTTTGGGGACGTTGCGATTTTTACTGCAATGGTCAATAGTATGATGGAAGCAGCTCAAAATGGATTTGAATTGGCTATTTATCTTACAGGTACAATTGCACTTTGGCTCGGGATACTCAGAGTGGGTGAAAAAGCCGGAATGATTCGGTTTATTTCTAAATTGGTAAACCCTTTCTTTATCAGAATTTTTCCGGAAATCCCAAGTGGACACCCGGTAATAGGTAACATAGTAATGAATTTCTCAGCTAATTTTCTCGGATTAGGCAATGCTGCTACACCGCTGGGATTAAAAGCAATGCAAGGCCTTCAGGAACTCAATCCTCATAAGCACAAAGCTTCTAATGCCCAGATTATGTTTCTTGTTCTGAACACCAGCGGCCTTACTGTAATCCCCATAACAGCTCTGGCAGTACTTGAAAAAGCAGGAACAGAAAATCCCGGGGTCATATTCCTTCCAATAATAATTGCAACCTTCTTCTCTTCTATGGGTGGATTGATCGTGATGGCTATCTGGCAAAAAATCAATTTACTCAATAGAGTTATCTTGCTATACATCGGATCAATGACCGTTTTTATTGTTGGAATTCTCTATTTTTTCACAAAGCTTTCTTCAGATCAGGTACAACAGATCAGTACATTTGCGGGTAATTTCATAATCCTCCTTATCGTTGTAGTATTTATTTCTATTGCCTGGAAAAAGAAAGTCAATGTCTATGAAAGCTTTATCGATGGCGCAAAAGAAGGATTTCAGATTAGTGTAAAAATAATTCCGTACCTGGTAGCTATTCTGGCTGCCATTGCCTTGCTGAAATCCAGCCTGATACTGGAAAACATCATCGTCATGTTTGAATATCTTTTTGAATCCCTATCACTGGACACATCTTTCGTTCCTTCGCTACTCACTGCCTTTATCAGGCCATTGAGTGGAAGTGGAGCTTTAGCTACAATACAAGTAATGGCTGACCAATTTGGTCCTGATTCTTTTCAAACTCTTTTATCTTCAGTAATGCTGGGAAGTACTGAAACAACATTTTATGTACTCGCCCTTTATTTTGGATCTGTTAGTATAAGAAATACAAGGTATGCAGTAGCTGGTGGATTGATAGCTGACCTTATAGGAATCATTGCAGCTATCATGTGTGCTTATTTATTTTTTGGAGATAAAGTTTAAATTGTTAGTTCATTTTATTTAAATTAAAGAAATAAATTACAAACGGAACCTAATCACCTAACCTTTGATTAACTTAGAGTTCGTTTTATTTTTTTAAACTCTCTAGAAGCCAAATTATGAATTCAGAAAAGTCGGCAAAGCAAAAGACCATTTATGATAATGCACGAAATCATTTTTTAGGTAATTTCCCTGAAACTTTACCAATCGAACAAGCATATGTTCACATCGGCATGTATCTAGGATGGATAATTCAAAATGAACTTTATTCGGAATATTTTGAAGATGAAAGTGAAATTCAAATTATCAGGTTCAATAACAAAGTGATCTCCCCTGCCCTTTTAAGTGAATTATGGGATGGGTATCTTGGTTTTGAACTTTTTAATAAAAAGGGAAATATGTTCACCTACTATTATTATGGTGGTGGTATTTACAAAAAAGATTATCAAACAGTACTTGCCGGAGATCTTCCTTCGATATACCATGTTGAAGATAGCTGGGAAAACTTCGATAAGATCTCTAAAAAGATCACGGAGAGATTCAATGACTGGAGAAAAATAATAGAAGATTAAATAATATTAATAAAAGCCGCTTAAAGCGGCTTTTTTTATCTCAACACCTCATAATCAGGTGACTTTTCTTTTACATTCTGTTTTCTGATTTCCTCAAACTCCTCTTTTCTGATCACTTTATAATCAATTGGTTTCAATAATGGATCAGTATTATAAATTACTTTCAGATAACTTTGAGCATTATCCATTATGCTTAGAATATGAATAAAAGCAGAACCTTCTTTATAATAGATTTTTTCGTCAAAAGAATTAATATTCCATTTAGTACCTAGCGAATCATTTAAAAACTGTTTTTTTAAAGTATAATTCTTCAGCAAGCTATCAGAATCCAATAAATAAATTCCCAAAAGAGTCACACTGTCCTGCTCTGAAAAGATTCCTAAGCTAATTATCCTTTCCCCTTCAGTATAATTAAATATCACCTCTTTATTTTCAATATCATTCGAAGAGAATACAGGAAAAGTGTCTGACTCACATACCACATATCTCGATCGAAAATAATGCTGATCGATTTCAGAGTTTAATGAATCGATTTGACTTTCAATTACAGAAAGATTTTTTTGAATCCATTTATTAAATTCAACCTTACCGTAAAACTCTATATAAATAAAGTTTAAATGAATTGAGCGCTCAAAATCAGTATTCTTAGAACTCACATCTGATAGAAGGATCTTACTTTCAGACAAAGCAACTACGTAATCCTGTAGAATCGGTATTATTTCCTTAGATGATAAGCTATCAAAAGCTCTGTCTTTAAAAGTATTTAGAATTTCATTTTCATGAATCTTAAATTTAATTAGACTACTTATCAATCCATTATCATTAAATTTATCAAGAATTTGCTGAGCTTTAGTTATATCACTTTTGTTGAACTGTTCATTCTCAAAAGCAGAATACAATATTCTTTTCGCATTCAATACTCTACCCAAATCATCCACTGAGGTTTCTGTGAAATACCCCAAATCCGGGTAATAAGTCTTCTCATTAATAAATAAGCCAGGAAATTTAGCTTCTTTTATCTCCTCAATATTGAGTGTCTTTATGTCAGAAGCAGTATTAGCATATTGCTTTTGTCCAAGGATGATAACTTTGTTACTGGCCAATTTTCTCTTTTGAAGATTTTCCCTGTAAAGATCTGATAAACTTTGGAAATCAGGTATTATTGATGAATCTTCCAGTAATACGAATTCATTGTAATTTGAAAAAGTCGAAATCTTCTGCTTAACTTTCTTTAAGAGCTCAGAATATTCATCCTCAACATCTGATTTAAAAATAAGTAAGTCCTTTACCTCTTTTTTATGAGCATCCATTTTATCAAAGGACTGATCGATCTCGACAATAATATCTGAAAGTTTTATATCATATTCACCAGTCCTGAGGTCTCTTCGGTAAAACTCCTTATAAAAATCATCATTCTTCCTAATATCTTTTTCATTGCCGATTCTTTTAAATCGCTGATAATAATATTTGGCAGAGTCGTAATATTCAAAAAACCCACTACTATCAGCAATGAAATCATAATCAGAAAAAATATCCTGATATATCTTACCTGAATATAAATTTGCGACAGGAAAATCAGGGTGTTCTTTTAATAATTCGGACAGAAGTGGTTTGGCTACCTTATATTGTCTTGAAATAACCAATGGAGAAATATCTTTGTAATCTTTTTTCTGTCCTGTAACGTTGAAAGAACTTAATACAAAAAATAATAAAACCGGGAAAATAAAAAAATGCTTTCTCATATGAACGGCAAGATAACAAAACTTATTAAAGCAATAAAAAATAATTTTTTAATACTACTTATTGCGGTGATTTTTTTAGTCCCTCCTCTAAGGTTATTTGTAATGAGTTCGCTGCAAAGCCTATTAATAAAAATACCTTTCTATGAAGCTTCAGTCGATAATTCTGATAATACAACAAAAGAAATAAATGAAAACATCTACCTGATTGATGAATCAGGAAAAAGAGTAGCCCATATTTTTTCAGACTATGATTACACCTTTATAAATTTTTGGGCAAGCTGGTGTCCACCTTGCCTGGCTGAAATGCCATCAATTGAAAAACTATATAAGAAAACGGAGAATAGAAATATTAGGTTTTTGATGATCTCTTCAGATCAAAATTTTAATAAGGCCATTCAGTTAAAGGAAAGAAAAAAATTCACATTTCCGATTTATAGTCCATTAGCCAGTATTCCGACTGTTTTATCACACACCAGTATACCATATACTGTGATAGTAGATGATCAAGGAAGAATTATTTACGAGAAGGAAGGAATAGCAAATTATAACAGTGATGAAATAATCAATTTGTTTAATTGATCAGCTATTACTCATTGATTCAGGAGAATAATAATTTTCAAAATACATCGTATTCTTAGAAATTTCATTCCAGTGCTCTACCTCAGCTCTCAGGATTACTGCTCCGGCCGGACTCACAGATCCGATCTCTGCATTAGACAGATATTCAGCTAAATAGCTAAGACTTGGATTATGTCCTATGATATAAACACAATCCCATACTTCTTTAAAGTTATTTACCAAATCAAGCAGATTTCTAACTGAGGCATTGTAGATCATATCATTATGCCTGATTTGAGACGAGTCATATTTAACCGCTTCAGCAATAATATTACTTGTTAATGCTGCTCTTTCGGCATTAGAAGAAATAATCACATCAGGAAATAGCTCTTTATTCTCCAGGGCTCTACCTAACCGGTTGGAATCAGCAAAGCCAGTTCCGGTTAATGTTCTGTCTATATCCTTTTCCGCATTTCCGGCTTCCTGAGCCTTTCCATGCCTGATCAAGATCAATTTCTTCATATTGTGTTTGTTATTAATTAGCTGTTTCCCAGTACAATCTGAATTTTAATCAGAACTCTTTATCCTAAATATAAGTGTTTAAGAAACAAAAAATATAAATTGTAAGTAAATTATATAATTCGAATGCAATAAATCAACTTTTATTTTTCGCATTTTATTATAGATATTTGGCACTTTAATATTGAAATCAAACAGGATATGGCAAAAAATTTAGTTATAGTGGAGTCTCCGGCAAAAGCAAAAACCATTGAAGGCTTTTTAGGTAAAGACTACAAAGTGACCTCATCATATGGTCATGTAAGAGATTTACCTAAGGGAGATAAGGCTATCGATATAAAAAATGGTTTTAAACCAACTTACGAGATCACCGGTGATAAAAAGGATGTGATTAAGGAGCTGAAGAAATTATCAAAAGATGCTGACACAATCTACCTGGCATCGGATGATGACCGTGAAGGGGAAGCAATATCCTGGCACTTAAAGGAGGCTCTGAAGCTCGAAGATGATAAAACTAAAAGAATTGTCTTTAGGGAAATAACAAAAAATGCCATATTAAATGCAATAAATCATCCTCGAGCGATAGATCATGATCTTGTTAATGCTCAACAAGCAAGACGAATTCTTGACAGAATTGTTGGTTATGAAATTTCTCCAATTCTATGGAAAAAAATTAAAAGAGGTCTTTCCGCTGGAAGGGTTCAATCAGTAGCTGTTCGATTGGTGGTTGAAAGAGAAAGAGAAATCGAGGCTTTTAATTCCAAAGATTCGTATCGTGTTACAGCCATATTCAAAGATGATAATAATAAGGAGATTAAAGCTGAACTCAACAAAAAATTCAGTACATACGACGAGGCTGTTAATTTCTTAGACGATTGTACGAAGGCTCAATTTAGTATCAGTAAGCTGGAAACAAAACCATCAAAAAAGAGCCCTGCACCTCCGTTTACCACATCCACACTTCAGCAGGAAGCAAGTAGAAAGCTTGGGTTTTCGGTATCTCAGACAATGACTTTGGCGCAAAGACTATATGAAGCCGGTAAAATTTCATATATGAGAACTGATTCGGTCAATCTTTCTGACGAGGCTGTTTCAAGTGCTACCGGAGCCATTAAAAGTGAATATGGAGATAATTATTCTCAGGTAAGAAAATATAAATCTAAAAGCCAGGGTGCCCAGGAGGCTCACGAAGCTATCAGACCTACCAGCTTCTCTGAACAGGATGCAGGCAAGGACAGAAATGAGCAGAGATTATATGAACTAATCTGGAAACGTGCAATTGCTTCTCAGATGTCTGATGCACAAATTGAGAGAACGATAGCAACTATTGATATTAGTACCAATGATAGTGTCCATTTCACCGCAACCGGTGAGGTAATTAAGTTTGATGGATTTCTTAAGGTCTACCTGGAATCTACAGACGATGATGAGGAAGAAGAAGCAAAAGGAATTTTACCTCCGCTTTCGCAAGGACAATCATTAGATGCAAAAGAAATAGTATCCAAACAAACTTTCTCAAGACCTCCGGCAAGGTACTCAGAAGCTTCATTGGTCAAAAAACTGGAAGAAATGGGAATTGGTAGACCTTCTACCTATGCTCCAACAATTAGTACCGTCCAGAAAAGAGGATACGTTGTTAAAGAATCAAGACCAGGCAAAGAAAGAAATTACAATTTGATCACCTTAAAAAATGGAGAGGTAAAAAAAGAAGAAAAAACTGAGACTACCGGAGCTGAGAAAAATAAATTATTTCCAACAAATACGGCAATGGTAGTTAATGATTTCCTCGTAGAGCATTTTCCAAATGTTACTAACTATTCTTTTACAGCGACTGTAGAAAAAGAGTTTGACGAAATCGCCCACGGTATAAAACAATGGGATGCGATGATCGATGCTTTCTATGGCAACTTCCATCAAAAGGTTGAGGATACCGAAGCAATCTCTAGACAAGAGATCAACACTTCAAGAGAACTTGGAACTGATCCTAAAACGGGCAAACCAGTAATAGCCAGGTTGGGAAAATTCGGTCCTATTGTCCAGCTTGGAGAAAGTGATGACGAAGAAAAGCCTAAATACGCAAGTATGCGTAAAGATCAGTTTATTGAAAACATCACACTAGAAGAAGCACTTGAACTTTTCAAGTTACCTCGCGAAATAGGAGAATACGAAGGAGAACCAGTTGCTGTAAATATAGGAAGATATGGTCCTTACATTTTACATGCAGGCAAATTCACTTCACTACATAAAGATGATGATCCATACGAGATCGAATTGGACAGAGCGATCGAATTGATAGAAGAAAAAAGAAAAGCTGAAGCGAATAAATACATCAAAACTTTTGATGAAGATGAGTCTGTACAAGTCTTAAATGGCCGTTATGGACCTTACATTAAGGCAGGAAGACAAAATGTCAAAATACCTAAAGACAAAAAACCAGAGGAACTGACTCTCGAAGAATGTTTGAAACTGGCTGAAGAAGCTAAGAACAAACCGAAAAAACCTAGAGGAAGAAAAAAGAAATAGTATGAAAAAACTCGTAGTTCTAACTGGGGCTGGAATCAGTGCCGAAAGTGGCATCCCGACTTTTCGGGATGCCAACGGACTATGGGAAGGTCATGATGTTATGGAAGTAGCATCTCCTGCCGGTTGGGAAGCAAATCAAGACCTGGTCCTGAAGTTTTATAACGAACGTAGAAAGGCAGTAATAAAAGCAGAACCCAACCCAGGCCACAAAGCACTGGTTGACCTTGAGGATCACTTTGATGTTACTGTAGTTACTCAAAATGTCGATAATCTGCATGAAAAGGCTGGTTCATCTAATATCATTCACCTTCATGGTGAAATCATGAAAGCAAGAAGTTCGGTCGATGAAGGCCTGATCTATGACCTTGATCAACCACTCATAAATAAAGGAGACCTCTGCGAAAAAGGATCTCAATTACGGCCACATATAGTTTGGTTTGGTGAATTAGTTCCGATGATGCAACCGGCTACTGCAGCAGCTGCTGAGGCGGATATTTTTGTTATTGCAGGTACATCCCTTCAGGTTTATCCGGCAGCTGGACTATTTCAATATTGTTCTTATGAAACTCCGGTATATCTTGTTGACCCGAAGATACCAGACGGAGTCAGAGCTACACGAGTAAAGTGTTTCGAAGAACCTGCTTCAACAGGATTACCTAAATTAAAAGAGATATTGATCAATGAGTTTGCTTAAATAAACTCAAATCCCATTTCGTTTTTGTATCATAATAAATCTCTCCATTTTCAATCATCAAAGGAGATGCTATGTTATTATGATAAAGCTGCCCTGTTCCTAAGCCTTGTGGAAGACTGACATTTTTAAACGCAGTGAACTGTGAAATGGCATTGAGCCCTATATTTGACTCTAAAGCTGAAGTCATCCACCAATCTATATCTAATTTCTCAGCATTTTTAATCCATATGTCTGAAGCTTTAAGACCTCCTAACAAAGTGGGTTTAAGTATTATATAATGAGGATTTATCTCAGATAGAAGTTCCAGCCCTTTTACCGCATTGACACCAATTAATTCTTCATCCAAAGCTATTGGAAGAGGTGTTTTTTCACAGAGCTCTTTCATTCCTTCTATATTCCCTGCTGCAATGGGTTGTTCAATGCTGTGAAGATTCAGTTTAGATAATTTCTCAAGCTTATGCAAAGCTTCACCAATTGTAAAAGCACCGTTAGCATCTACCCGAATGGTAAGGTCCTTTTCAGAGAAGTTTCTTCTAATATAATTTAAAATACTCAATTCAGTTTCAAAATCTATTGCCCCGATTTTCATTTTAAGACAATTGAAACCTGCATCGATTTTTTTTCGAATCTGGCTGAGCATAAACTCTTCATCCCCCATCCAAATCAAACCATTAATAGGAATTCGTTTCTGTCCCTGATAGAATTCTCCTTCAAATATTTCTTTCTTTCCCCCTGAAATTAAATCCAATAATGCTGTTTCTAATCCAAACCGTACGGAAGGAAGATATTCCGGCACTAATTCTTCTGCTATTTCAAAAACCTCCTCGGCAGTCAATGGAATATTAAGATACTCCTCTGACTTCTTTAAGCCTTGGAGAAAATCAATAACCTGAGTCTTGTTATCAATACTTAAACCTGGTAATGGTGCACATTCTCCAATACCCCTTATTCCGGATTCCGAATCATTTAAAATCACATACACTACATTATGCTCCCTCATTACACCTCTTGATGTACCTGCATCAAATTTAAATTGAAGAGTATGCTCCAAAAAGTCAATTTTCATATTACTTTTAATTAAAAATCAAATGTAATTAAGCCATTTCCAGCCACTTTTTTTTTTAATTTAAAGGGTTTCCTAACCTGTTCTAAAAGTATATACTAAAAAGAGTCAATGAAATTTAAAGAAAACAATTTGCCAGAAGAAGGCCAGGCCGTTTATATAGCCGGGACAGAATTACAACCTAATAAAATTAGTATTGCTTCATATACTGATAAGCCTGCTGAATCCAGGGGTATCAATGAAATAGGAATAGTTCACATAATGAAATGGGAAGTCTTCAGTAGCGAAGAAGAAGCAGTAAATGCTCTAATTGAAAAGCAGGATCTCTAAAAAAGATCAAATATTGAATTCCCTTTCCTTCCTGACGAGGTCTTTTTTCCTGACACCGCTCCTAATAACCCTCTTGAAAGTTCTCTGATTAATGTTCTGCCCATTTGCCTGACCATTGTATTTTTTGAGAGTTCCTCCCATACAGATTCATCTGTCAATGGCTTTTGTGGCTTATTGATTCCTTTAGATTCTTCTATTTGTTTTTCTTCGGTAAAGAGCTTTTTCTCGAGTAATTCATAAGCACTTTCTCTGTCTACTGTTTCATTATACTTATCGACCAAATCAGATTTATTCAGTAAATCTTCAATTTCATTTTGTTTTAAAACATTCATTCTGGAAGCAGGAGCTCGTAAATGAGTAACCACCAATGGAGTAGGAATTCCTTTTTCATTTAGCACTGTAATCAAAGCCTGTCCCACCCCTAATGAAGTGAGTATTTTATCAGTTTCATAGTACTCAGTTAATGGGAAATTTTCTGCAGCTGATCGAATAGCCTTTCTGTCTTTTGCTGTAACTGCACGAAGGGCGTGCTGGATTCTTAAACCCAATTGACTTAAAACTGATTCGGGAATATCCGTAGGACTTTGGGTACAGAAATAAATTCCAACACCTTTCGATCTTATAAGCTTTATAACTGTGTCAATCTGTTCGAGTAATTCGTCCCCGGCTTCCTTAAATAATAGATGTGCTTCATCTATAAACATGACAAGCCTGGGCTTATCGCTATCTCCTTTTTCCGGAAATGTGCTAAAAATTTCTGCTAATAACGAAAGCATGAAAGAAGAATACAATTTTGGCTTATCCTGAATATCATTTACCCTTAAAACACTGATTTGTCCTTTGCCTTCATCATTTTTATGAAGAAGGTCTTTAATATCAAATGAAGGCTCTCCAAAAAATTGTTCCGCACCTTCTTGTTCAAGCCCGATAACTTTTCTCATAATCGTTCCAATAGAAGCTGAACTAAGCCTGCCATACTCCTTTTGGATCTCTTCCTTCCCTTCCTCAGTAATAAACCTTAATAACCTTTTGAGATCTTTTAAATCAAGTAAAGGAAGACCATTTTTATCTGCATATTGAAAAATTACTGACAAGATACTGGATTGTGTATCATTAAGATTTAGCATTTTAGATAATACTATAGGACCAAACTCTGAAACAGTAGCCCGTAACTTCACCCCTTCTTTTCCAGTAAGTGATAATAATTCCACAGGAAAACCTGAGGGTTTAAATTCTAAATCAATCGCCTCATGCCTGGTGGTTATATGATTATTAACCTCTCCGGGCTTGGCTATTCCACTAAGATCTCCTTTAATATCCATCATCAGGACCGGAACCCCATTATCACTCAGACATTCTGCAAAGACTTGTAATGACTTGGTTTTTCCAGTTCCTGTAGCTCCTGAAATCAAACCATGCCTGTTAATTGTAGAAAGCGGTATTTTTATCTTAGCATCAGATATTATCTCATTATCGTAAACACCAGCACCGATGATAAAATCCTTACCCTTAAAATAATATCCCGATTGTATATCACTTATAAACTTTTCTTTCATATTACAATATAAAAATACACCGGAAGAAATATATTCTCCGGTGCACTTTTTATAATTATTTATGTTAATATGTTATTACAGGATCGAGTTCTTTAGCCTGGCTTACGAATTTTTCAACCTGGCTTAAAGATGGAATTTGTCTGACATGGTTTTTCTTTTTACTTTCTTCAACAATAGCATTATGCAAGTTCTCCGGGTTTCTGTTTCTCAATTCTTTGACAGTATCAACGCCTGCAGCTTCCAGTAATTCACTTATTTCACTTGCAACGCCTTTAATTCGAAATAAGTCAGCCAAATTTGCCCACTTTAATAAATGTGATGCATCAATCCCTGTTGCTTCGGCAACATTCTTTCGTCCTGATCTTGATGCACATTTTTCTAATAGTCCTTCTACTGTTGTAATATCAGCTTTTTGCAGTTTTTCTGCATAGGATGGACCAATCCCTTCGATTTCGGTGATTTTAGTAGCCATTATTATTTTAGATTTGAATTTATTTTTATATTAATATAATTCAAATTATTATTATTTAATACATATTTTCACTTGAAAATATATAAAAATATCATGAATGGAATTTTATATTGACAATACGGTCAATTCACCTTATATTTTGGAAAATTAAATATTTAACTATGTCTTACGATTCATTTTTATCCGGCTTTCATTCCGTGATGTACGTAGCCATTGCAATATCATTATTATTTGCATTGGGATCTGTGTTTATTAATTTTTTGAATCTTGCACGTTTTAAAGATCCAAAACTGAAATACGATTACATATCCTCTCGAGAAAAGAAAATGTACATTTATTTCTTTATTGGTCTTGGAGCAGCTGTTTTCTTTTATCTGAATACTTTATTTAGAGAACCAGTAGCAGAATCGAAAGGCTGGATATTTATTCGACTTGCAGTTGCACTTTGTGCCGGTACGTTGGTAGGATATATCCCATCTCTGTTATTGAAATATATGCTTCCTGCCAATCAGAAAGGAAGACTTAAGAAATTAAGGTTCCAACCGAGGACTTCTCCTAAATCAGGCAAGCAGATGAGATTATTGACTGAGCAGGAGGAAGATGTCCATCTTGATGAGGCCATGCAGGCTGAAGAAAATATTTTCTCGGTTGACTATGATGTTTGGGTAGATGATGATTCAGACTATGTTAAAATTGAAAAATATCCAGGCCACTTAGTAGCCCAGGAGTGTGACAGGTGTGGAATGCAGACTCTTAAATTGAAAAAAGAAGAGATATTAAAGCAACCTACAGATACAGAGCCTGGTGAAATCGTAAAACATTATAAATGTAGTTATTGCAATAGGGTAAAACATGAAAATAAGCAAATAGCCCAGCTTGAAGCTAATAAAGAAAGTTTCTTCCTTAGATTCAAAGATCATATTGGTGAAGCTATTTCTGAAAAGCAATATGCTATCCAGCTTATCAGAATGGAAGTTTTCGATAATGAAGGTCACCCACATCACTATGAATTTGGTGATATTGATCAGGCTCAATCCTTCTTAAAGGAATTAGAAAATAAAAAAGAAACAGAAGATTAATTACAAAACTTAAAACAAAAAGAGTGGCTAGCCACTCTTTTTTTATTAGTATTAATTTAGTTTAATCTTCATCCTCTCCATCTTCGTCCTGATCTTCAATAAACTCTTCAGACAACTTACCAAACTCATCATAATCGTCATCATCCTCAATTAATTGCACTGCCTCCTGCTTAGTCATCCTTATCAAATAATATATATTCTCTGTATCAAAAGGCAGGGCAGAAACTTTTTCACCCTTAGCATTGACAAAAGAAACAAGGTTTTCAGCAAAACCATAAGGGTACTCTAATTTAACTTGATTAATTACCTCATCAGGTAATTTATCATAATCTTTTACAATGCGCTTTTTTTCCATGACGATTTGTTTTAACTGGTAGATTATATAGTAATAATAATCAATCTGATAAATTTCTGAAATCAGATGAAAATTATTTTTTATTTTTTTTCTCTAAATTTTTATCCAGTAAATACAGCATCGATGCCAGCCCTCCTACTCCTAATTCTAATTCTCTCTGGTTGACTGTTTCAAAGACATCATTTGGCGTGTGATGGATATAAAAATATCGTTGAGAATCAGGATACAGACCGATTAATAATGTATTCTGAACTGCAAGTGGAGAAATATCTGCTCCTCCACCGGGCTTACTAAAATCATAATACCCCCAATCAAACATTAAAGGGGCCCAACCTTGAATCATTTTTTCCTGCTCATCAGTTCCTGTAGTTGTAAATCCCCTGGGTGAAAACCCTCCTCTGTCAGATTCAATAGCAGCAAGATGATTCTCATTATTTTTTTGAGCCAATTCAGCATATTTTCTTCCACCTCTGAGTCCGTTTTCCTCATTCATAAACATCACAGCCCTTATTGAGTATTTAGGTTGATATCCTGACAATTTAAGTACCCTTAAAGCATCGATAGACTGTACACAGCCTGCTCCGTCATCATGAGCACCCTCACCAACGTCCCAGCTATCCAGGTGGCCACCAACTATTATGAAATCTTCAGGAAACTCTGTACCATTTATTTGCCCAATCACATTGTATGATAATTTGTCTGGTAAAAATTCACAATGTGTCTCAAGATAAATATTTAGTTCATTATCTGATTTTAACATTGCACTCAATTCTTCTGCATGATAGGTACTTATTGCCACAGCAGGAATTTTTGGCACATTTGGTTGATATCTAGTCATACCAGTGTGCAAAACTTTATTGATCTTATTTCCCATTGAACGGACTACTACAGCAACAGCCCCTTTTTTAGCAGCTTCTGCAGGTCCACTACCCCGCTGATCAACTGCTCCACCATAAGCTGAAAATGTACTAAACTCAGTCTCATCAAAAGGCCTGTTGAAAAATACGATCTTACCTTTTACATCCTTTTCTTTTAACTCAAGTACCTCATCAAGACTTTTAACTTCGATCACTTCAGCAGTAATCCCTGGAAAACCAGTACCAACGGTATTGCCTAATGCAGTTACTGGTAGGTCGATGGTTCCAAAAGTGTTGGACAGCACCCTGCCTCTTTCAGGTTTCTCCCCTCTAACCCAATGTGGTACCATTACCGGTTGTAACCATACAGTATCAAAACCATAGGCTTCCATCCTTTGCCGGGTAAACTCGACAGCTGCTGCCGCTTCTGGCGATCCGGTAAGTCTCCCTCCAATATTCTTGGTTAAAAATCTCAAATCCTCGTATGCTCTTCCGTTTGTTAATGCAATGTGAAAAAGGCTATCTACAAAGGCTTTATCCTGCTGAGCCTGAATGCAGAAAAATAGAGTAGAAAAAATTAAAGCAGATAAAATTCTTTTCATTTTATTAAATAATTATTGATCAATTAATTCAGCATTTTTTAAAACATACATATGGTAATTCATATCCCTTTTGTTAAGCATTAGCTTGCCCTGAATAACCACTCTGTTGTCAGAAGCTTCTAACTTATCATCAGAAATAATTTCTATAATCGTTTCGGGTCCCGCTCCACCACAATAGTAACATACATTAAATGGGAGTTTGGATAAGATATAATGATCGCTTGAACCAACCTCTACGGGTAAAATATATCCCTGCAATTGAATAGTCTGCCCTTCGATACTTTTCAGTTTATCTGAAAACACCGGGACATCAAAAGGAACATCAGATCCTTCCATATATCCTGTTTCAAATTTGACTTCCCCTAGTATCTCCCAAAAATCTATGTCGTTTTGAGCATTTATAACTACAGAAACAATCAATAAGAATAAACAATAAATAGTTTTCCTCATTATTTTGTTATCGCAATTTTATATTTGCATAAAATTATTAATTGTGAAATCAGTAGACCTTTCTAAATACACTTACGAATTACCGGATGAAAAAATTGCAAAACATCCCTTGCAAAAGCGCGATGAGGCTAAATTGCTTACTTACAATTCCGGTAAAATTGAATCAGAAATATTTAAGAATATTCCACAGCTAATTCCACAAGATTCAACTCTGATCTTTAATAATACTAAAGTAATTCCTGCAAGGCTACTTTTCAGAAGAGAAACCGGTGCAATTATCGAAATTTTTCTACTCCAGCCTTATAGTCCCACTGTTGTAATTGATGATGCAATGACTATAACAGGCTCTGTGTCATGGCTATGTATGGTAGGAAATGCCAGAAAATGGAAAGATGAAGAGGTATTGAAAAGATCTATTGATGTTGATGGTCAGGATATTGAAATTCATGCAAAATGGGTGAACCGTGAACAAAAACTGGTTAGCATTGATTGGAAAAGTGATACACCATTTGCTGACCTGGTAAAAAATATGGGACAGGTCCCTCTACCTCCTTATTTAAACCGTGAAGCAACCGAGGAAGATGTTCCTAGATACCAAACAGTTTACGCGGAAAAAGATGGAGCAGTGGCAGCTCCAACAGCAGGGCTTCACTTTACAAAAGATGTATTAAGCGATCTGAAGAATAAGAGGGTCAATGAAGAATATATTACCCTTCATGTGGGTGCAGGAACTTTCAGTCCGATTAAAGTTACCACTCCGGAAGATCACCCTATGCATAAAGAGCAAATTTTGTTCAAAAAAGTGGTTATCGAATCACTATTAAATAAAAAGGAAAGATCATACCTGTTGGAACAACATCCATGAGAAGCCTGGAAAGTCTGTACTGGTACGGGGTAAAACTATTAAATGGAGAAAAGGATTTTTTCATCCCTAAATTAATAGCATATGAAAACAGGGAGACTCCTTCTAGAGAAGAATCCCTGAAAGCGATTCTTGAATATATGGAATCCAATGATCTCAAAATTATTCATGGCGAAACTGAAATTTTTATTTTTCCTGGCTATAAATTTCATTTTGCAGATGCTCTAATAACCAATTTTCACCAGCCAGACTCAACTTTAATATTACTTGTGGCTGCATTTATTGGAGAAGACTGGAAAAAAGTTTATGATTATGCTTTAAATAACAATTTCAGATTCCTTAGCTATGGGGACAGTTCCCTGCTATGGAGAAAAAAATAAAGAATGGATTTTAAGGAAATATTAGATAAACTAGGCGAAATTTTTAAACCTGTAATAGATATTTTATCCTATCCGGTTTTTAATCTGGGGAAAACAGAGTTTACGCTGATCACAATTCTCTCGCTCATTCTCAGTTTTGTCGCGCTGGTTTATATTTCTAATCTGATTCGAAAATTACTGGTCACAAAAGTAATGGCCAGGTACAATATAGAATATGGCATAAGACAAACTTATGGCTATATCTTCAGGTTATTTGTTCTTACTGTCGGTACTCTGATAATTCTGAATTCATTTGGTATAAACTTCACTACTTTAGGTATTGTAGTTGGTGCCCTGGGTGTTGGTATTGGTTTTGGTTTACAAACTATTGTAGATAATATTGTTTCGGGTATGATCATTTTATTTGATCAACCAATAAAAGTCGGAGACCGTGTTGAAGTGGGTGAGATCGTCGGAGATATCATTAAGATCGGTGGACGTGCTACTACGATCCGAACAAATGATAACATTATTGTTATCGTTCCAAATTCCGAGTTTATATCGAAGATGGTAATCAACTGGTCTCACAATGACCGGAGAATACGAATTAAAGTTCCTTTAGGGGTTAGTTATAAGGAAGATCCGGAAAGAGTAAGGAGAATAGTGCTTGAAGTAGCTAATAAAAATGATAATGTTCTGTCTAATCCCGAGCCATTTTTGCTCTTTACAGAATACGGAAATAGTAGTATTGATTTTACTCTTTTAGTCTGGTCAACAAAATATGTCGACAGGCCAGCCTTTTTACAAAGTGAACTTTATTATGCAATCTTCCAGAGATTCAGAGAAGAAAATATTGAGATTCCATTCCCTCAGCGTGATATAAACTTCAGAAACGAACTGGAAATAAAAAAAGATGGCGAACAACAATAGTTATTCGCCATCAGATTCACAACTGTATTAATCTATTAGGATTGTCTTTATACCTCTGCCAGTTCTTTTACCAAACCAGAAAGAGATTGTTTAGCATCGCCAAATAACATCTTGGTTTTATCTTTAAAGAAAAGTTCATTTTGAACTCCTGCATATCCGGGATTCATACTACGTTTGAATACTACAACCTGATGAGCATTTTCTACTTCTAATATCGGCATCCCATAAATCGGGCTTCCGGAGTCAGTTTTTGCTGCCGGATTGACCACATCATTGGCTCCGATAACCAGTACAACATCTGCCCCTTCTAATGATTTATTGGCATCATCGAGGTCCAGAAGTTTTTCATATGGAACATCAGACTCTGCTAGTAAAACATTCATATGACCTGGCATCCTTCCGGCAACGGGATGAATAGCATACTTCACTTCTACCCCTTCATCTTCAAGGAGAACTTCAAGCTCTCTGCACACATGTTGCGCCTGGGCTACAGCAAGTCCATAACCAGGTACTACTAAAACTCGCTTAGCATATTTAAGCTGAACAGCAAGGTCAGACATTGTTACTTCTTTTACTACTTTATCACCATCATCTGAAGAAGATGAGGAAGTACCACCGAAGTTACCTACTAAAACCTGTGCAAGTGACCTGTTCATTGCATTACACATCAATACTGTTAGAATTATACCTGATGCACCCACCAAAATACCTCCAAACAGCATAACATTATTCGTATATACTATTCCTGCCAAAGCGGCTCCAATACCTGTCAAACTGTTTAAGAATGCAATTACAACAGGCATGTCTCCCCCACCTATTGGTGATACAAAACTAAATCCGTAAAAAAGACTCAAAAAGATCAGGCCGAGTACAAATCCGAGACTTATTGCTGATGGATTAATCGAATAATAGATCAAAGCGATCATGACAATCAATAGCAATAAAACATTAATGTACGCTGAAAAGGGTAACTTTAGTTTCTCATTCCATATCCCCTTAAGTTTTCCAAATGCAACTAATGATCCGGTAAATGATACAGCTCCAATAAATAATGCCGATAAAACTGTAAGCAATACTCCGAATGAAGCCTCTACTCCTGATAAATAACCAACCAATTCAACAACTGCCAAAGCCAGAGTACCTGCCCCTCCAAAACCATTGAAAAGTGAAACAAGCTCAGGCATAGCAGTCATCTCAACCTTTTTTGCAGCAATTAGTCCTATTGTAATTCCTAAAGCAAGCGCGACGGCTATAACCCCATAATTATTTACAGGTTCGCCACCTAAGGCACCAAATAGTGCTGTAAGAATACCCAAAATCATACCGGTGGCCGCAAGGGCATTTCCTTTGGTGGCAGTTTTAGGACTACTTAATCTCTTTAAACCGATAATAAAAAATACCGTACTAATAAGATAGCATAGATCAGTAATAGAAGAATATATCATGATTTCTTTTTCTTATTAAACATGGACAACATACGTTGAGTCACAGCAAATCCACCTGCAACATTGATCGTAGCAAAGGTGATTCCTAAAAAGCCGATAAGCAGTCCGAAATAATCATCGGAAGGAGTTAATCTTACTAAAATGATTCCTCCTATTACCACTACTCCTGAAATCGCATTAGCACCTGACATTAATGGGGTATGAAGCACCACGGGTACTTTCCCAATAATCTCCGTACCGAGATAAATAGCGAAAATTAATAAGTATATGAAAAGGATGTTTTCTCCTATCCAACTGATGATTGCATCCATGATTCTTCTTTTTTGATTTTTATAGCCTGAATGATATCATCATCGACCTTAAGATCGGTCTCTCCTTCAGACACAAATAATTTTAGCAGATTTAATATGTTTTTAGCGTAAAGCTCTGAGGCGTGAACGGAAAGCTCAGCCGATAAATTTCCAGCACCAATTATCGTAACGCCTTTTTCGTTTACGACTTCATTATCGACAGTCAACTCACAGTTTCCTCCGGATGAGGAGGCAAGATCGACTACTACCGAACCACTTTTCATCCGTTCTAAGGTAGTGGTTGGTATTAGAATAGGTGCCTTTTTCCCTCTGAGCAAAGCAGTGGTAATTACTACATCAGATTTAGCAGCATGATCAGCAATAACCTGTGCTTGTTTCTTTTTAAATTCTTCTGATTGATCAACAGCATACCCTCCGGCTTCCTTATCATCTTTCGCCCCTTCAACAACAACAAATTTAGCACCCAGACTTTCTACTTCTTCTTTTGCTGCTTCTCTCAGATCAAATGCCTCAACCACAGCTCCAAGTCTTTTTGCTGTAGCTATTGCCTGAAGTCCGGCAACACCTGCACCTAATACCAATACCTTTGCCGGAGCCACTGTTCCGGCTGCTGTAGTCAGCATCGGAAAATATTTTGGTAAATGTTCAGCTGCTTTGATTACGGATTTGTATCCTGCAAGAGAAGACATCGATGAAAGAATATCCATAGATTGAGCTCTCGAGGTCCTTGGAACCATATCGAGAGACAATGCATGGACTGGGAATTCCTCTACTACTGAAACATAATTCTGGTCGGGAGAAAATGGTTCATAAGATGACATAATTATTGCACCTTTTTTCATTAACCCATAGTCTTCAGCCTCGGGAGGAACAATCGCGAGCAATATATCTACACTTTTCAGTAACTCCTCCCTGCTAAGGACGTCTGCCCCAGCTTCCTTATATTGTTCATCTGAAACAAAGGCACCATCACCGGCACCCGATTCCACCGAGACATTAAGACCTAGTTTTTTAAAGCCTGAAATTATTCCGGGCATTATTGGTACCCTGCTTTCACCAGGCTGCTTAATAGCTCCGATTATCATACTAGAATATTATTTTGTTTATGAGCAATAACAAATAATGAAAGAATTTTAACCAATGTAAAGACAAACCCTTTACAAACTCAAAATAGCAAACCAATTATTTTAAAAATGGTAATTCTTACATCACTATTTTCAAAATAATTAAAATTTATATCATATAATAAATATTTTATGATTAATACATAAAGCAAAACAATCAATAGCAACCATGACTTAAATCATAATTATGCAGATTGGCTAAAATATTCTCTCAGCTTTTATTAGATTTGATTACTATGAAGGTCTTAAAAATTAGCTTATTTTTTCTGCTTACGGCTTTTTCCATTAATGTAGCCAGTGCTCAACTTAAACTTGCTCAGCTTGAATACAATGGTGGTGGTGACTGGTATGCAAATAAAACCGGACTTAAAAACCTGTCTATATTTTGCAACAGGTATTTAGGCACTTCTTTAAATCCGAATTATGATTATGTCGAAGTTGGAAGCAAATCTATTTTTGAATACCCATATCTATATATGACCGGACATGGAAATGTGGTCTTTAGTGACACTGACGCCGAAAATCTACGTCTTTATTTAACTTCCGGAGGCTTTTTACATATTGACGACAATTATGGCTTGGATCAATTCATCAGGCTTGAGTTAAAAAAGGTTTTTCCTGATAAAGAACTTGTAGAAATCCCTTTTAATCATCCAATTTACCATCAGAAATTTGACTTTGAAGGCCTTCCTAAAATTCATGAACACGATGGAAAACCAGCTCAGGGTCTGGGCATTTTCCATGAAGGCCGACTGGTAATATTTTATTCATACGAATCGGACCTGGGAAATGGCTGGGAAGATCCTTCGATACATGGTGACCCGGAAAGCGTAAGACTAAAGGCTCTTCAGATGGGAGCTAATATTATAAGCTATATCTTCCTTTCTCAATAAACTAACACAATAGTTTGAAAACTAACACAATAGTTTTATTTTTGAGTTATGGGAATAGTAAATAAAGATGATTCAAAAGTTCTTACCAAAGCAGAAGAACAGGTAATGCAGATATTATGGGACATGGAAAAGGGTTTCGTCAAGGATATACTTGATAAAATACCCGAACCGAAACCTGCTTACAATACTGTATCCACAATAGTCAGAATTCTTGAAAAGAAAGGTTTTGTGGGTTATAAAGCATATGGTAAAACTCATGAATATTACCCGATAATTGACAAAGAAACCTACAGTAATGAATTCCTCCAGAATTTTATTGGAAAGTATTTCAAAGGATCATTTCAAAACCTGGTTTCTTTCTTTGCTAAAGAAAATAATGTTGATGCAGGTGAGTTGGATAAAATGATGAAAATGGTGAAGAAGGACCTGGATAAAGAAGAATGAATGAAATATTACTTTATGTATTCGAGGTCTCCATTTGTCAGGCGATATTCTATTTATTTTACAGAATCTTCCTGGCAGCAGAAATCTATTTTCAAAAATTGCGCTTGTACCTGACAGGCACACTTTTGGCTTCATTTCTTATTCCTCTTGTTTCTATTCCTGTTTATTTTTACACTTCTATCCCAAAAATCAGTGATCAGAAAACCCTTTATTATTTTCTTTCAGGGGAAAATGGAGAGCTTTTTACCACAACCGAAATGATCACCACTTCGCTGTTTACATTATTCATTATTGGTGTAATTATTAGTTTAATATTCCTTACAACACAATTATTAAGACTGTATTCCTCAGCGAGAAATTTAAATTACTCCCTTAGTTTTAAAGGTATCAAGACCAAAGAAACAGAAGGCAAGCTTCCGACCTTCTCATTCATCAATACCATCTATTTCGATAACTCCCAACAATATAAGAAAAAGGAAAAAGAGGAAATTTTACTCCATGAATACTATCATATAAAAGACAGACATAGTATTGATTTATTGATTCATCGAATTGCCTCGGCCATCTTATGGTTTTCTCCCTTCATCTACTGGCAGAAAAACGCATTAGAATCTATCCAGGAATACATCGCTGATAGTATGGTTTTAAAAAATCAAGGAGGAAATAAAGAAGCTTATGGTGCATTGATAGTAAAGCAGCTCCTAATAAAAATCGGGGTTCCTATTGCCAATTTCTTCGCTAAAAATAAAACCCTCAAAAGGGTTGAAATGATGAAATACAGTGGCCTGGAAAGTGAGGCTCCAAAACTAAAGTGGACATGGGTTATTTTATCTGTTTTATTTCTATGCTTTTCGTTTAATATCAAAGAAAAAGAACAAAGTATTATAGAAGCACCTGTTGATAACCCAACAGACAATCTCACAGATCTTAAGATTGATATATTACCTGCGTCAGACTCAACAAGCTTTATTTCCTATGATTTAAAATCACAAGCGATGATCGCCCAATCTGGTGAATATAGATACATGATAAAACCGGTTAAAACTGATCAGGATAAAGAAATGGCCAGAAAAATCATTTCAAGATTAATCGGCTCTGAAAAACAGCCTGTTCCGGATGAGACAAAAAATGATGAAGGTATTAACCGACTCGTTACATCATGGTTTATTAACGAAATCACAAATAAGATTGAATTTAAAGAAAAAGGTCAGTATTATATTCGTTTCTCAATTAATCATGATGGGTTACTTGATTTTGCTGAGTTGGAAAATAGAAAGGACGAAAATATCGATATACAGCTACAGCAAATCATTGATGATAGCCCACAGTTTCCTCAACAGGATAAGATCAATAAAAGAATAACAATGATCCTCCCTATTCTGGTTGAATAAATTAAAAGTCAAAGCATTAACTTAACTGCTGAGGGTAGAATTTCAGGAGTTAGCTTAGTCACATTCCCGACGACCTCTCCATCAACCTGAAAAATCTTTTCTTCTTCCAGTTCAATAGTTGCTTTCTTACAATGAATAGTCTCTAGGGATTCCAGTGGTACAAATCGCTCATTTATACTTGATAACCCTGCTTTGATCATTCCATCAATACTCACATCTGTAACCAGGCAAAGTTCAAATTTCCCATCATCGGGTTTACCCTTCGGATTGATCAACATCCCGGAACCATATTTCCTGGCATTTGCAATAACTACCATAAAAACAGTTCTCTCATATGTTTCACCATCAGCTGTGATCTTAACCTTAAATTCTTTTTTAGTACTCCAGACAGACAACAAATGCTTGAGGTAAGTGCGCATACCCCTGTCCTCATCTTTATCATAGGCATAAACTACCTCTGCATTTAACCCTATATCACTGATATGCAAACTATATGTGTTATCATCAAATTTTATCAGATCAAAATCTTTTACTTTTCTCCCTCCTATTATTTGATCCAACCTAATATCCTGATCAGGCTCGATATCTAATTCAGCAGACATACCATTGGCTGATCCAAACGGAATAATAGCTATCGGGATTGGATTATTCTTAACTGATGTAACCACATCCAACAGGGTTCCGTCACCTCCGATCACAGCAATATTTTCAGGTGAAAATTTCTTTATAAAAAGCTCTATGATTTCACAATCCTTATGACCGGTTGTAAAATATAAGCGGTATGATTTACTTGCTTTTTTTAGTTTTTCTTTAATTCTCTTTACAAAAACCGTTTTATCTTCAGCTCCTGCAACCGGATTTATAACAAATAGCCATTCCAGCTTTGGATTCTCTAACATTTAGGGTAAATTTTTGTTGTATTGAAAGCTACTAACTAAAACTAATATCGTGAAAAAACCTCATCTTTTACCGCAACTTGTATTAAAATATGAAAATAAAATTCATATCCAGGGACAGGTAATATGGATGAAGCCAAAGCACCTGAAGTTAAAAAAATCTGCAAACCCTCTATATAACATCAAGCTGGTTTATAGATATTTTTCTCAAAAGCCTACAAAGAATAAACAAATAAATATTACCGTCGATGATGTTTGCAAGGAGATCAAAATCGATGAAAATGGTTTTTTTCACACAGACTTTGATATTCGGGAATCGAAGAAAATCAACCAGGTAAATATAGATTATAAATTAGATGACGGAACTAAAGTCATCGTTCCTGAAGTGTCAAGTTCCTTCATTTACAACCTGGATAACTTCACAGATGAAGCTGTGATCTCTGATATAGACGATACGATTCTAGTATCTCACAGCACACGAATAAGAAAAAGAATTAAGCATCTGTTTTTAAAGAATCCGCATAGCCGTAAACCAGTGAGTGACATGGCTGAGTTATATAATTTCCTTACTCAGGGAAAGAGCATGATCTTTTACATCTCAAATAGTCAGATGAATTTATTTCTGATGATATCGACTTTCATCAAGAAACATATGTTTCCGGAGGGACCATTATTACTTCATGAGTACAAGGTTGTAAAAGAATTCTTCAAAAAAAAGGATAAAAATAAGGATCATGATTTTCATAAATTCCGTTCGATCATGTTTGTTATGCACTTAATGAAAAATACTCGTTTTGTTCTTGTCGGTGATAATTCACAACATGATCCGGAAATTTACCAGGAGATTGCCAGAAAATATCCTAATAGAGTAAAAGCAGTTTTAATCAGAACTTATTCTCAAAAAAGTAAGAGAGAAAATGAATTGGAAAAGATCAGTCAAGATCTTGAAAGCAAAAATATTCCTTTTATTACCGGAGAAGATGGTTCCGAATTGAAAGAAAAATTTGAAGAACATTTTAATACCGTCAACGTTTGATTAGTATTTTCTTTTCAGTATTTCACTTAGAATTATTGCGTCTTTTGCTGAATTACTATTTCTAAGCATTTTTTTATACCTGGAACCTTCAGTTTTTTTCTTTTTGATCTTGAATTCCTCAAATCTCAGGCCTTTATCAAGATCAGTACTACGTTTATCTTCTATTTTAACTGTATTTTCAGCTTCTTTTACAGATTTCCTGAAGCGTTCTACGACAGAACTTTCTTCCTCACCCGTATATTCTCGTGTGGATTGTTGAACAGGCTCGGGCTCATATTCTTCATATGACTCGTATTCCTCTGTTGTATCAGAAGATCCTTTTCCACCCTGAATTTCTTCAAGCAGTTCTTCAAAAGACTTAGGTCTACCTCCCCCACTCTCCTGATCCATTGGTGGAGAGGACTTTGACGAGTCTTTATTTGCCTTCAATGCTTGTTGAACAAGATATATAATAATGGCAATTATAAAGGGAAGAAATTCTAATATGTCCATTAAATAGATTTTTTAAAAAATAATATTAATTTTGAAGGCTCCGGGTCAAAAATATTATCTTAATAAATTGTTTCGACGTTGTCTTTAAGCCAACAGTCAATTTTAATCAAATCCGGAATAAAAACCTAATAAATAAACCTGCATGCAGCTTTCGAAACTTGAGATTAAAGGATTTAAGAGCTTTGGAGATCGGATTGTAATCAACTTTGATGAAGGTATTACAGGAATTGTCGGTCCTAATGGGTGTGGTAAATCCAATGTAGTAGATGCGATCAGATGGGTACTTGGTGAGCAAAGAACAAGAAACCTTCGGTCTGATAAGATGGAAAATGTCATTTTTAATGGTACTAAAAAACGTAAAGCTGCAGGTATGGCTGAGGTCTCAATGACCTTTAACAACACAAAAAACTTGTTACCAACAGAATACTCTCAAGTCACTATTACCAGAAGATATTATCGGTCAGGTGAAAGTGAATACCTTCTCAATGGTGTTACCTGTAGATTAAAAGATATTACCAGCCTTTTCCTCGACACTGGTATTTCGTCAAACTCTTATGCTATCATCGAGCTTAAAATGGTCGATGATATCCTAAATGATAAGGATAATGCAAGGAGAGATTTATTCGAGGAAGCTGCGGGGGTATCAAAATTCAAAATAAGGAAAAAGGAAACTTTAAGAAAGCTACAGGGAACAGACGATGACCTTAACAGGGTTGAAGACCTCTTATTTGAGATAGATAAAAACTTAAAATCATTAGAAAGACAGGCAAAGCAGGCTGAGAAATACTACAATTTTAAAAAGGAGTATAAAGACCTTTCAATTGAACTTGCTGTAAAATCAGTATCAGAGCAAAAGGCCAATATCAATAATATCGAAAAAAGGCTGGAGGAAGAGAATGACAAAAAAGTTGCGATCTCTAAGCAGGTGAAAGAAAAGGAAGCGGAGATAGAGAAGCTCAAGGCAGATATTATCGGCAAGGAGAAGCTTTTATCCAGCAGACAAAAGTCATTAAACAATTATGTAGCGAAGATCAGACAGTACGAAAGTGAGAATAAGATCAAAAACGAAAGAATGCGCTTTCTTACTGACAAAACTGATAAGCTTCGAGAGCAAATAGACCACGATAAAAAAAGTAACGAAAGAGCCGCTTTTAGCATTAAAAGTCTCAACGAAGAAAAATCCGTCGTTGAAAAAAATGTTACCGAGGCAACTGCTTATGTCGAGGAATTAAAAGCTGCATACGAAGAGCAAAAGTCTGAAACTGCTATAATTCAGGAAAAGGTATCTGCTTTAAATAAAACTCTGAGAGAAAAGCAAAACAATGTCTACCAGATCAAGAAAGAACTGGAGATCAAAGAAATTCAAGTCAATTCTTTCCAGCAGGAACTGGAAAAAACCGCCGATGAAACGTCAGAAAAAACTGCCAATATCGAGCAGTTTGCTGAAAAGCTAAATGAACTTTCTGACTATCTGAACGAGAAAAAAGATAACCTGGCACAAAAGCAGGCAAAAGAAGAGCAATTACAGCAGAGACTCGAGGCAGTAAAAAAGACAATCGAAGTTATCAAAGAGGAAATGCATCAGACAAACAGGAAGCTCGATGCAAAACAAAACGAGTACAATCTGACCAAATCCCTGGTTGACAATCTTGAGGGCTTCCCTGAGGCGATTAAATTCCTTAAAAAACATAAGAATTGGAAAACTGATGCTCCCCTGCTCTCTGATGTCCTGACTACAGATGAAAAATACAGGGTAACCATTGAAAATTTCCTTGAGCCTTATATGAATTACTACATAGTTAACGACTATGCAGAAGCTTATAAGGCGATCAATTTATTAAGTGAGGCTTCAAAAGGAAAAGCGCATTTCTTTATTCTCGACAGTTTTGAAAAGAAAAAGAATACGGAACATAAATTCTTCGATAAAGCTTTCCCTGCAACTGAGGTAATCGAATACGATGAGAAATACAGGAAGCTGGTCTCTCATGTTCTGGATAATGTTTACATCGTAGATGGAGACGAAAGCGATATCCCAAATGATCCGGATTGCATTTTCATTACTATCAGTGGAAAAATAACCCGAAGGGTAAACAGTATCACCGGAGGGTCTGTAGGACTTTTCGAAGGAAAGAGAATTGGTAGAGCAAAAAACCTGGAAAAGCTTCAGGAACAGATAGAAACTTTTTCGAAAAAAATTCACCAGGTAAACAAGAGCCTGGAAGAAAATCAAAAAGAACTTCACAAACTACTCGAGAGCTCTGAGAAAGAAGAAATTGAAGAACTCAAACAGCAAATTGCTCAGATCAATGAGGAATATGTTTCTTTAAAGACAAAGCATGAGCAGTTCTCTGAAATGCTGAGCAGTAATGCCAATCGAAGGGAAGATATCCAGGAAAAAATAACTGAATACAGAGAGGATCTTGAAACTCTCAGACCTAAAGTCTCTGAAGAAGAAGCAGTGCTCAATGAAACTGAAGAACAAATAGCGATTCTCAGTGATCAGCTGGAAGAAAAAAATGAACTTCTTTCAGAAAAATCTGCTGCTTATAATGACGAAAATATAAAATTCCATCAGATTCAGAACAAACTGAATTCTATCGAACAGGAAATTTCGTTTAAGGAGTCTGCCCATGAAAGCAGTAAGATTAGAATTGAAAAAAATCAAGAGGAACTAAAAGAAACTGAAGATGAGGTAAAAGGGCTTCTTGACAGATCAGAACATGCAGAAGATGAACTGATCGAAATGTATCAGGAAAAAGAGCAGATCGAAGCGGGTGTGAATGAAGCTGAAAGAGAATATTATGCTGCCCGTGGAAATGTCGATGAGTATGAAAAATCTCTTAAAGAATTTCATCACAGAAAAGAAGATGTCGATACGCTTGTAATGGAATTAAAATCTAGTCTCAACGATGCGAAGCTTAACCTGACAAGTATAAAAGAGCGACTTTCTGTTGAATTTGAAGTTGACCTGGATTCACTTTTAAGGAAAAGTTCAGAAGAACTTCCTGACTCAGGGATGGATGAAGAGGAATTGCGAACGAGAGTTCATAAGATCAAAGATAAAATGGACCGGATAGGCCCGATCAACCCGATGGCAATGGAGGCTTACCAGGAAATCAAAGAAAGACATGATTTCATCACCCAGCAACGCGATGATCTTATTGAAGCTAAAGAATCATTACTGGAAACGATTAGTGAGATCGACACTGTGGCAAGGGAAAGTTTCCTGGAGTCTTTTGAAATGATCAAAGAAAATTTCCTCAAGGTATTCCGTTCTCTTTTTACTGTGGAAGATGATTGTGATCTTAAATTAGTAGACCCTGATAATCCGCTTGATTCCAAAATAGAAATCATGGCTAAGCCAAAAGGTAAGCGGCCATTGACAATTAATCAGCTTTCCGGTGGTGAAAAAACCCTTACAGCAACATCTTTATTGTTTGCGATTTACTTATTGAAGCCGGCGCCATTCTGTATATTTGATGAGGTAGACGCACCATTAGATGATGCGAATATTGATAAGTTCAATAATATCATCAAGACATTCAGTAAGGATTCACAGTTCATCATTGTAACGCACAATAAGCGTACTATGGCTTCCACGGATATCATTTACGGCATTACAATGATCGAGCAGGGGGTTTCGAGGGTGGTACCGGTAGATCTTCGTGAATTGCAGAATGAACTAGGTATTTAATGACGGATCAAGAATACTTTTATCGTTTAAATATTGCTCTTTTATTTCTTCCCATTGGGTAAGATTAGGGTGACCGGATTGAAACTTATAAACCAGGTCGATCACGAATGTTTCCTTTAATCCCATAAGATCGGCTACATGTCTGCAAAATTCGATTTCATTTTCATCTACTCTGCCATCAGCAAGGATGACAATTGTCAGATCATGTAATAAATCGAGTTTTGAATTCATACTGGCAGGAACCTTAATTTTCAGATTGTCTGCGTCGTCCAGAAGTTCCTTTAGATGCTTGTCTTTTAGATTTAACCTTTTGGCTGCATTAATGATAAATGCCAGTTCCTTATCATGCAAATGACCATCAGCATGAGCCAACGCTATTAAATTTGACATGTAATCTTTCTTGAATTTCAGGTGTTCAGTTTCGAAAAATCCTACCATAACGATAAATTTTATTGTAATAAGATAATTAATTCTTGAAATAAATCAAAGTAATAAAATCGGGCAATTTAGTCTTAGGATTCTCCTATTTTATTCTTAATTTTGCAATGTGTGTAAAGCCAAAAATGTGACAGATGCCTGATCAAGAAAGCAATCTAATTGAAATTCCAAGACAATTTTATTCTTATGCTGAAAGGGCTCCTTTTCAATTTTGTATAGAATGTAATAAGGAGTTATACCTTACTAACAATCAATACGTTATTGAAAAAGTCGTAAAACGTTATCCTAAACTTGATGCTGAAGATGTAGTATTTGAATATGCTATGTGTTTATCATGTGCAGATATGTTCAGGAAACAATTATCAAAAGACAGCAGAAAAAGTATTGACGAATATTTCCAGGATCACCTGATGAGTAAAAGTCAGGATGAATTATTGATAGATCCTGATAATATTGATCAAAACACTAACTCCTGCCTGATAAAAGGAACAGATGTAAAAGAGGTAGAAGAATATCAATTGTTCGCTGTGTGTAAAGGAAAGACATTAATGCCGAATACTTCTCCTTACATGTTAAGTGGTGAGGTAATGGATGAATTATCCAATTTAATGTCTAATCCAACTATCGATTTGCTTAATGGATTTAAAAACAAGCACTTCGGTCCTCCTTCAGAGATCAATGATCTTTTGAAAGATCCTTCATTAATGATCGTATAGAATAAAAAGATATAAAAGAGAAAAGCCGGATAATTTCTAAGAAACTATCCGGCTTTATTTTTTTACAAAAGTTGAGATCGTTAAGCAAATCCGCAATTTGTAATTCAATACCGTTTACAAATATAACTTTTATCAGGAATTATCCCTAACCATTGGATCATTATCTCTTAAAACTCTTCTAAGAATCTTTCCAACATTTGATTTAGGTAACTCATCCGTAAACTCAACATATTTTGGACGCTTATATCCGGTCAGATTTTCTTTACAATAGGCATGTAATTCATCTTCTGTCAGATCATCTTCCTTTTTCACGACATAAACCTTAACTGCTTCAGTAGATTTATCGTCAGGTACGCCAATAGCTCCAACCTCCAGAACTTTATCATGAGCAGCGATTGCATCTTCCACTTCATTTGGATATACATTGAATCCGGAAACATTGATCATTTCTTTTTTACGATCTACAATTTTGAAGAATCCGTCTGTATCCATTTCTGCGATATCACCAGTTTTTAACCAGCCATCGTTCATGACATTTTCGGTTGCTTCTTCATTTTGCCAGTAACCTTTCATTATCTGTGGCCCATAAGCACAAAGCTCACCACGTTCTCCCTGGGGTAATTCATTTCCTTCGTCATCAACAATTTTTATAAGAGTACTCGGAAGTGGTAATCCGATAGTTCCGATCTTATCTGATCCATCCAGGGGGTTGCAATTTAATACGGGAGAAGATTCTGTTAATCCGTAACCTTCAATAAGAGTTGAATTAGTTTCTTTCTGCCATTTTTCTGCAACTGAACGCTGAACAGCCATACCACCACCAACTGAAAACTTCAACTTAGAAAAATCAATCTTTTTAAAATCTTCATGATTTAACATACCATTAAATAAGGTATTAACACCGGTCATGACTGTGAAATCATATTTTGTCAGCTCCTTGCAATAAGCCTTCATATCCCGTGGATTGGTAATCAAAAGATTTGATGCACCTATTTTAAACATTAAAATGCAATTGACTGTAAGAGCGAAAATGTGATATAGAGGCAGTGCTGTTACCATCAACTCCTCTCCCTCTACCAGCTTTGGCTTCATCCAGCCATGAGTTTGTTCAGCATTAGCAATGATATTTCGGTGAGTCAGCATCGCTCCTTTTGAAACTCCGGTAGTTCCTCCTGTATACTGAAGAAAAGCAAGATCCTGTCCAGAAACCGGCACCCTGTCGTAACCTTCAGCATCAGCTTTTAAAGTATCTTTAAATTTAATAGCGCCAGGCAGATTATATTCCGGCACCATTTTTTTAACATACTTCACTACCAGGTTTACAATGTTACCCTTTAGAAAACCAAGCATATCGCCCAGTTCGGTAATTATAACATTCTTAATGTTTGTCTTATCAATAATCTTTTCAAGATTACTGGCAAAGTTTGCGATCATTATGACCGTTCCAACTCCGGAATCTTTAAATTGATGCTCCATCTCCCTGGCAGTGTATAGCGGATTTGTATTAACTACGATCGCACCAGCACGAAGTACGCCAAACATAGCTACAGGATATTGAAGACAATTTGGCATTTGAATAGCAACTCTGTCTCCTTTTTTGATATTCAACTCATTTTGTAAATATGATGCAAAACGCTTTGAAAGATCATCCAACTCTCCAAAAGTGATCGATTTACCCATATTAATATAGGCAACCCTGTCTTTGTAAGTTTTGACAGATTCTTCAAAAAGATCGACAAGTGAGCTGTATTTATCCGGATCGATAGTATGAGGCACACCCTTAGGGTAGTTCTTCAACCATATGCTTTCAGTCATGTTTATTTCAGGTTTCGTTAGTTGTTAGTCTTAATGAAATTAATTAATAAAAACAGTTTTCCGAATAGCAAATAAAATAATTTTAAATGCAAAAAAAAGTATGCATGAAGAATATTTTTTATTTAGGCATAAAAAAAGGCCGCATCCTTCGTGGAGCAGCCCTTCTCAATAAACAACATTAACCCAAAATACGAGTATGTAAAGATTAAATCTTTCCACCCTCTTACTTATTATGTAATTAAATTCGAATTTCTGGTAATTGCAAAAATATTATTGCGAAATAATCCAATTATGCCAAAAAATATTTATGCAAACGGTTGAAATAACTAATAATTGCTTATATAAAAAAAGAAAAAGGCCACCCCCCTAAAAGTAGCCCTTCTCAATAAACAACATTAACCCAAAATATTGCAACAAGTACTCACTTTTGTGTAAGTATTTCCCTTATTGCAACTACGCAAAATTAACATCTTGGATATATTTTTAAAAATTTATCAATAAAATTTGAAAGATATTAAAATATTTTTAATTTTGAGGAAGTTATTTACCCAAATACTAATCCAAAAGCTAGAAAATGAGTAAGAATTACGAAATTGACAATATTGATTTAAAGATTCTCAGCCTTCTGACTGAAGATGCTAAAATACCATATACAGAAATAGCAAAAAAGGTATATGTTTCAGGTGGTACGGTGCACGTTAGAATGAGAAAACTTGAGGAAATGGGTATTGTTAAAGGATCTACCCTGAGCATCGACTATTCAAAGCTAGGGTATGATATCACTGCCTTTCTGGGTATTTTTTTAGAAAAATCATCTCTCTATGAGGAAGTAGCATCTCGCTTAAAGGATATTCCTGAAATTGCCTCAATCCATTATACAACTGGTAACTACAGTATTTTTGTAAAACTATATTGTAAAGACACTAATCACCTTAGAGAAGTTCTTCACGATAAGATTCAAAAGGTAGATGGAATTGAAAGAACCGAAACGTTAATATCACTTGAAGAGAGTTTAAACCGACCTGTTCAAATCTTATCCAGATAATTATTTATAAATATTCTAAATAATGGTATCTTTACGCCGGAAAATCTCGTAATAGCTATAAAATACTACTGCGTTTAAACAAATAAACGGTTTATATGTTGTAGTTTTGCTATTAAGAATTAATTTAAATAAGAGAGTTCATGGCGAAAGATACCGAAATTCTTAATGAATTTACCAATTCCGAGTATAAGTACGGGTGGGAAACTAAAATAGAAGCAGACACTGCTCCTAAAGGCCTCAATGAGGATACCATTCGATTTATATCTGCTAAAAAGAACGAACCGGAGTGGTTACTTGAATGGCGATTAAAAGCTTATCGTCACTGGGTAACTATGAAAGAACCAACCTGGCCTAACGTCGAATATCCTAAAATCGACTACCAGGATATCATCTATTATTCCGCTCCAAAGCAAAAGAAGACTCCAAAAAGTCTTGATGAGGTGGATCCGGAACTTCTTGAAACTTTTAAAAGGCTTGGTATCTCACTAGAAGAACAAAAAAGACTTACTGGTGTAGCTGTTGATGCTGTAATGGACAGTGTTTCGGTAGCTACTACTTTTAAAGATAAATTAGGCGAACTGGGTATTATCTTCTGTTCTTTTTCAGAAGCTGTAAAAGAACATCCAGAATTAGTAAAAAAATACATCGGTTCTGTCGTTCCTCAAAATGACAATTATTTTGCTGCGCTAAACAGTGCTGTTTTCTCTGATGGATCATTCTGCTACATCCCTAAAGGTGTGAGATGTCCGATGGAGTTAAGTACTTACTTCCGTATCAATGCAGCTAACACCGGTCAGTTCGAAAGAACCCTGATCGTTGCTGAGGAAGGTTCTTACGTTTCTTACCTGGAAGGCTGTACTGCCCCAATGAGAGACGAGAACCAGCTTCACGCTGCAGTTGTTGAAATTTATGCAGAAAAAGATGCTGAAGTAAAATACTCTACTGTTCAAAACTGGTATCCAGGTGATAAAGAAGGTAAAGGTGGTATATACAACTTCGTAACAAAAAGAGGTATATGTGCCGGTGACCATTCTAAGATTAGCTGGACGCAGGTTGAGACCGGATCTGCAGTGACCTGGAAATATCCAAGCTGTATTCTTAAGGGTGACTATTCTCAGGGTGAATTCTACTCTGTAGCCGTTACCAATAACATGCAGCAAGCTGATACCGGTACTAAAATGATTCACCTTGGTAAAAACACCAAGTCAAGGATCGTTTCTAAAGGTGTATCTGCAGGAAAAAGTCAGAATTCATACCGTGGATTAGTGAAAATCAACAAGAGAGCTGAAAACGCAAGAAACTTCTCTCAGTGTGATTCTCTACTCATGGGAGATAAATGTGGAGCCCATACTTTTCCATATATAGAAAATAAGAATGCTTCGGCAATGGTAGAGCACGAGGCAACTACCTCAAAAATTGGTGAAGACCAGATTTTCTACTGCCAGCAAAGAGGTATTGATGAAGAAAGTGCTGTTGCTTTGATCGTAAACGGTTACTGCAAAGAAGTTCTTAATCAGTTACCAATGGAATTTGCTGTAGAAGCACAAAAATTACTTGCTCTTACTTTAGAAGGCAGTGTAGGTTAATCAATTAAACAACTTAAGAATACAATACATACAAAAATGTTAAAGATAGAAGATCTTAAAGCTTCAATTGAAGGAAAGGAAATACTAAAAGGAATAAACCTGGAAGTTAAAGCAGGCGAAGTACACGCTATTATGGGACCTAACGGTTCTGGTAAAAGTACTTTAGCCAGTGTTCTTGCAGGTCGTGATGAGTATGAAGTAACGGGTGGTTCTGTATCTTATCAGGGTGAAGACCTTTTGGATATGGATCCCGAAGAAAGAGCTCGTGAAGGTGTTTTCCTTGCATTTCAGTATCCGGTAGAAATTCCGGGAGTAAGTACAACGAACTTCCTTAAAACATCTATAAACCAAATCAGAGAACACAAAGGCCAGGATCCTCTTGATGCTGTTTCTTTCCTTTCAAGGGTTAAAGAAAAAATGAAATTGGTTGAAATGGACCAATCTCTATTGAGCAGAGCACTGAACGAAGGTTTCTCAGGAGGTGAAAAGAAAAGAAATGAAGTATTTCAAATGGCAATGTTAGAGCCTAAGTTGAAGATTCTTGATGAAACTGACTCAGGACTTGATATTGATGCCTTAAGAATTGTAGCCAACGGTGTTAATAAACTCAGAAATGAGGATAATGCCACTGTTGTAGTAACTCACTACCAGAGACTTTTAGAGTATATTGTTCCTGATTACGTTCACGTTCTTTACAACGGTAGAATTGTAAAATCAGGTACCAAAGATCTCGCTCTCGAGCTTGAAGAAAAAGGTTACGACTGGATCAAAGCTGAGGCTGCAGTATAATTTCCATTAATTGACAAAAAGAAATACTTCCATGCCAGAACTTTATAACAAAGAAGGGCTGAAGGCTCGATTTGATAACTGGGAAAAGCAACTTAATGGTGAAAAATCAAGTGATTTCCATTCATTCAGAAAGGAAAGCTTTGATTCATATCTCAAAGTTGGAACACCTTCCAGAAAACATGAAGAATATAAATATACCGGCCTTGATAAGGTAATCGAAAAAAACTTTACTGAAGACGACTGGAACCGCTCTACTGATGTTACAGAACAAGAAGTAAAGGAAAATGTAATCGATGACCTCGATGCTTATGACATTTTCTTTGTCAACGGTATTTTAAATAAAGAATTAAGTCACTGGGATGAACTTTCTAAAGAGATCAACCTGATGACTGTGAAAGAGGCTTTCGAAGCAAATGAAAAAGATTGCATCGAAAACTTCGGAAAACACGCAACTCCTGAATCTGATCCGTTTACGGCAATCAACGATGCGCTGACAGACGAAGGTATTTTCATCAACATCAAAAAAGGTCAGATCCTTACCAAGCCGGTGATGATCTATTACCTCAATTACACAGAAGAAGGCGGGGTGATCACTCATCCTCACAATTTGTTTGTATTTGGTGAAAATTCTCAGGGTGAGATCATAGAAAAATTTGATACAATTGGCGAAAACCACAGTTTATCAAATATTGTTTCTGAGATCGTTGTAAACAGAAGTGCTGTAGTTAAATACTATAAAATCCAGAGTGAGCACAACGGTAATGTTCACGTAGGTAACACGCAGGTTTGGCAGGACGAAAACAGTAATTTCACTTCTACTACCCTTTCTTTTGGTGGTATGATGGTTAGAAATAACCTGAATATTGCTCTTGATGCCAGCCATTGTGAGGCAAACATGTACGGTCTTTCTCTGCTAAAAGACAACCACCATGTGGATCACCATACTACCGTGGATCACAGAAAGCCACATGCAGATAGTAATGAGCTTTACAAAGGTGTATTTGATGATAAATCAACAGGTGTTTTCAACGGAAAGATTTTTGTAAGACAGGATGCTCAGAAAACAAATGCATTCCAGTCTAACAGAAATGTACTTCTTTCAGAAGACGCTACGATAAACACAAAGCCTCAGTTAGAGATCTGGGCAGACGACGTAAAGTGTTCTCACGGAGCGACAACAGGCCAGATAGATCCTGAGCAGCTTTTCTATCTTAGATCACGTGGAATGGACAAACAATCAGCCAGGGCACTACTGCTTTATGCATTTGCCATGGATATTGTTGAGCATATCGGGAATGAGCAGGTTAGAAATTATCTTGAAAACCTGATCTCAGAACGTTTACATAAAAACTTTTAATAAATGTCTGTAGACACAGCTTCAACACCGATTAATATCAAAGAAATTCGAGACCAATTTCCTGTTTTGGATCAGCTCGTCAACAATAAGCCTCTGGCCTATTTTGACAATGCAGCAACTACCCAAAAACCAAAGCAGGTAATTGATTCGCTGGATCATTATTATGGCCGCGATAACTCGAATATTCACAGGGGAATTCATACACTTGCTGAAAGGGCGACCTCAGCATTTGAGGATACCCGTGAGGCTGTTAGAAACTTTATCAACGCTCCTGAAAAAGAAGAGATTATCTTCACCAAGGGAACAACAGATAGCATTAACCTGCTGGCATCTTCTTATGGTCGTAAATACCTGAAGGAAGGTGACGAAGTGATCATCAGTGCAATGGAACATCATAGTAATATTGTTCCGTGGCAGCTGATCTGCGAAGAAAAAAGTGCAAAACTTCGTATAATCCCGGTTAATGATAAAGGAGAAATGGATTTTGAAGCATATAAATCCATGCTTTCTGATAAAGTAAAGATCGTTTCGGTCGTTTATGCATCAAATTCTCTTGGCACAATCAATCCTGTTAAGGAGATCATTGATGAAGCTCATAAATATGAAGCTATAGTGATGATCGATGGAGCCCAGGCGGCCTCTCACCTGCCTTTGGATGTACAGGCGCTAAATTGTGACTTTCTTGCTTTCTCCGGACATAAAATGTACGGTCCGACAGGAGTGGGTATCCTATACGGAAAAAGAGAGCTTTTAGAGGCGATGCCTCCCTACCAGGGTGGTGGTGAAATGATCAGTGAGGTAACTTTTGAAAAAAGTAGCTGGAACGACATTCCATATAAGTTTGAAGCAGGAACACCGAATATCGCAGATGTTGTAGCCCTAAAAGAAGCTATTGCATTTGTGGATAAAGTTGGTAAAGAAAATATCATCCGCCACGAAATGGAATTGCACGACTATGCAATGGAAAAGATTTCAAAATTTGAAAACATCAAATTTTATGGGACAGCAGCGGAAAAAGTAGGTGTTATATCATTTTTATTTGACAACATTCACCCCTTTGACATTGGGCAGATGCTTGATAGTGCTGGTGTAGCTGTTCGTACCGGACACCACTGTACTCAACCTCTAATGGATCTTTTTAACATTGAGGGAACAGTTAGGGCATCATTTGCCGTATATAATACTAAGGAAGAAGTGGATGCAATGATCGCCAGTCTTGAAAAGGTGGTGAAAATTTTTGGATAATCAATGACTATACAAGAAGCGCAAGACAAGATAATAGAAGAATTTAGTTTGTTGGACGGAGACATGGAAATGTCTAACGTATATCTAATGGAACTCGGGCAAAAACTCCCTGATTTTCCTGAAGACAAACGAGACGAAGAACATATAGTAAAAGGCTGCCAGTCAAAAGTTTGGCTAAATGCTAAACTTGAAGACGGAAAAGTCGTTTATGAAGCAGATAGTAACACAGCCATCACCAAAGGGCTTGTAAGTTTGCTAATACGAGTATTCTCAGAACAGAAGCCTGAGGATATCCTGAATGCCGATTTATACTTTGCAGAAAAGATAGGCATGAACAGATTTATCGGAACGCAGCGCTCGAATGGTTTTGGTGCAATGATCAAGCAAATGAAGCTTGATGCGATGGTACTTCAGAAAGTTTCAAATTAGATTATTATGGACGCCGAACAAAAAGAATTAAAAGATAAGGTAGTAGCAGCAATTAAGACTGTATTTGATCCGGAAATCCCGGTCGATGTTTACGAATTAGGACTGATCTATGAGATCAATTTCTTCCCGGTAAACAACGTACATGTATTAATGACGCTGACTTCTCCTTCCTGCCCTGCAGCGGAAGAGATTCCGGGAGATGTAGAAAAGGCAGTAAAACAAGTAGAAGGAATTAATGATGTTCAGGTTGAACTAACCTTCGATCCGCCATTTACTCAGGATATGATGAGTGAGGCAGCTAAATTAGAATTAGGATTTTTATAAAAACAGAAATATACTGATATGTATCCAGCAGAATTAGTAGCACCGATGCGTGCTGAATTAACAGATATAGGATTCAAAGAATTAAAAACAGTAGAGGACGTTGAGCAGCATTTTGCTGACAACAAAGGAACTACATTGGTAGTGGTTAACTCTGTATGTGGTTGTGCTGCGGGAGCGGCAAGACCTGGAGTGAGAATGGCGGTAGAAAATTCAGATGCAAAGCCTGACCACTTAACAACAGTATTTGCTGGTGTAGACGGCGAAGCTGTAAACAAAGTAAGAGAAATGACACTTCCATACCCTCCATCATCTCCGAGTATTGCTTTATTTAAAGATGGAGATTTGGTACACTTTGTAGAAAGACATCAAATCGAAGGTGCACCGGCAGAATTGATAGCCAGACACCTTGAAGGCGTATTCGAAGAATACTGCTAATTAGAAATATTTCAAGATAAAAAGCTGTTCTGATTTCAGGGCAGCTTTTTTTATTTGTGATATCTTTTGATACCTATCCTATAACTACCTACCTCCTATTACATCGTCATATCGAACTTTAATAAGCAGCATGAGTAAAGAAGGATTCGTTTTATATATCTGTATCATCTATGAAGCATAAAGTGAGATATCTGCCTGAAGGTAGCAGTGAAACTTGATTAATAACTTACCCCACTAGGCGCAAGAATTCTCTTATGCCGTCGTCGTTAAGCGAAACGATAGAATTAATATGAATTTACTGCCCGCACCGGAAATTAAATTCAACTATTTTATCTTTTCTGGATAGTGAAGACACATTCCAGGGCTAAACGTTTAGGTTGGAAAACTTTTTAAGGAACTAATAACGATTGGTCCAAGAGGAATCTTGAACCAGTATTAGTCGATAATAGCACAAGCACATGGTCAAGTAGGTAAAGGGAATCTCACCCTAAACCTCTCACAGAACCGTACGTGATAGTCTCCCATCATACGGCTCTTGTTATACAATTACATTGTTTTGTATCCTAATGTCCAATGGTAAAACAGATTTGGGAACCCTTTTCTTACCTCTATCAGCCATTCATATGCTCGCTTATATCTACCTCGAAAACGCTTATACTTGTTTACTATCCATTTTACCAGACGAAAGTGAAAATTGCGAATCACCGACTGTAGTTCCCACCGTTTGTACCTTCCATAATATTGAAAGATACCACGCATAATCGGATTGATTAGTCTAGCTATTTCTTGTATTGTAGCTCCTGTCCATCTGTGAAATTTCATCTCTTTCCACTTGGTTGAGATCCTTTTCTTTGATGTAATACTAATCCCACAATCATACCCCAGAAACATACCTCCTTTTTGAGAGGCTGTCGATCGGGGTTGAAAACTAAAGCCTAAGAAGTCAAACTTCTTCTTGTAATCTTTCTTCTCTCGTCTGTAATCCTGACAATAAACAATCTTCGTTTTAGCCTCGTTCAACCTGAGACCACATTGCTGTAATCTTTCTCTAATGGCTGTTAAGATACGTTGCGCTTCCTGCTCACTGTGACAATGGACAATCACATCATCCGCATAGCGCACAAAAGGCACTCCTGGATTTTTGATCTCCATCCATTTGTCAAATGTGTAGTGCAGATACAAATTGGCTAATAATGGGCTGATTTCTCCTCCTTGAGGTGTTCCTTTCCCTTTTCTTTCAATCTGATTACCTTTAGCATCCTCACTTGGAGCTTCCAGCCATCGCTTGAGATACATCAGTACCCATCGCTCCGATACATGTTTCTCCAATGCCTTTATCATTAATTTATGATCTACTTCATCAAAGAAACTCTTAATATCCATATCGATAACCCAAGCGTATTGGCGGACATTCTGTCTCACTTTTTCTACAGCTTGGTGGGCACTTTTTAAAGGGCGATATCCATGGGAGTTTTCATGGAATATCTCTTCAAACCTTGGTTCCAGATAGTCCTTCATAACTTGTTGGGCTATTCTATCACCTACTGTTGGAATTCCTAGTTTCCGTCTTTTCCCATTTGATTTAGGAATACTCACCGCTCGCACTGATGGTGGAAAATAGCTTCCTGAAGCCATTCGGTTCCAAAGTTTGTACAGGTTGTTTGACAGGTCTTGCTGGTATTCTTCCAGACTTACCTGATCAATGCCTGCTCTACCTCGGTTCGATTTAACCTTTCGGTAAGCTTTCCTGACCATCTGTTGAGTGATGGGTAATGATTTTGTTTCTAATTCATTAATCCTTCTCTGCATGAGTTGTTAATGTATTTAAAACTGTATAACTGAAGTCCTTTGCTCCATACCCATTACAGGTACTTCTTTACTACTACGACTTCATCCGACTTCCTTAGAAACTTTGCTATTCGCCTTGTGAGATCTTCACTTGTGCTTTCACTTTCTATTTTCTAAGGATCTCCCGAGTTCCATAATTGAGCCTGTATATAGTTCATGCCACCTTAATGACGACCGCCACCTAGCCAGTAATCAGGTAACCGCTAGATTTTGTCCAAGACCCTCGCAAGCCAGGTCAAGTTTTGACGATATATTCCACTTTCTCGACACGTCTTCGATGGTTCACACTGACGCTTCGGTCAGTATCTTTCGACTTTCGTTCATCTCCTATATACACACTTGATCTCTTAACAAGACCTTTTCCCTATTCCGCTCAACACCAGATAATTACTCATCCAGCACCGCAGGGTAGTTTGAAGGCTCCGCCTGAACAGCGCCTTCAGAGGACCTACCTCCATCTCAATTACAGCATGTGAAAGATCTTAATCCGAGCTTTCACTTCTCGGCACACCTTGCGCTAGTGAGGGAACAAACGGCTTACCAATTAATCTGTACAACAAATGGATTTGAAAACTTCACAAATTGGAGGCAACTAGCTTGTTATGCCGGGGTAGCGCCATTTGAATATTCTTCTGGATCAAGTATTAAAGGTAAAACCAGAGTCAGCCATTATGCAGATAAACAACTCAAATCGCTTTTAAACATGTGTGCATTGAGCAGTAAAAAGTATGACCCACAGATGAAAAATTATTTTGATAGAAAAATCAAAGAAGGTAAAAACAAAATGCTTGTCTTAAACAATATAAGATGTAAGCTTTTAAGCAGAGTATTTGCCGTTATTAATAGACAAACACCCTACATAAATACATATAAATTCGCTGCATAAATAATTAAGAAATTACTTTACTTTTATCATAGAATGCGCCAGGGGGTGGGGGGGGCATTCACTCATAGCCAAGAAAAAATTAAAGGACAATCTCACGAATGCCCTTAATCTTTCTGCTTAATTGTTAGCAAGGTATTCTTTCAACTTGGTGTACTTCTCCAAGTCTGCTTTTGCTTCGGCATTGCCCTTCTTGGCTTCTCCCTCAAAATAATCCAGTATCATTTTTACATATTCTTCATAGCCTGGATTACCCGCCAGTTTCATTATGACCATGCGCCTACCGATCACCTCTTGACCAATAAACTTATGCAGGTCAACAATTGGGATCTGTTGGATTTTGGCATCCACTTCCTTTAAAGTAGGGTAGTCAATGAAAAATGGAAGAATGTATTGATCTAAATACTCTTTCATTATTTCCACATCCCTTTTGAGTTCTTCCTCATTAACAACGCCTGTCAATGGAGGTGGCAAACGATTATCCATCCCTCCATCATAGTAGTCAAATGGAAAAATGGTAGCTTTATCCATTTCATCAAATTGATCAAAACATTCAGACAAAACCTTTTCTACCCGATGAAACCGTCTTGATGCAGATGGTCTGGCTAAATGATATTTTGAAAGGTGTTTTTCATCATAATGATCTTTGATAGTAAAATATATAAAGTCTTTCGTCTCACTTGTTTCTTTCTCAATCCACAGACCATAGTTCTCATCTCTCACTATCCAATTAACAGGAGATAGATGCCCAATGAATTCTTGAGTTACAACGCTTTTAACCTCATTTAATCCAAATGTCCCCATTATTTTAATAAAGATTCTAAGTCCCGCTGGCGCGCGTTGTGAAGCAAAACTCCCGCTGGCGCGCATAGCGAAGCAATACGCGTGACTATAATAACGGCTAAATAGTTGGTTCTGGAAAATTATATCAGATAGAGATTATATCAAAATAATTGATGCAATTGATATGATTAGTGTACAGCACGCGTTTTGCTGAAAAAGCAACGAGCGCCAGGGGGGAATTCAACTACAGGAAGGCCAGTAATAATATGACTTTGTTATCAAAACAAAATTGAAACTATGATTTTAAATTAAATGTAAGTTTTAAAAAAATTTTACTTAAACATGGAATTATTTATTTATCATCAATTGCATTAAATTGGTCACTTACTTCAATTACTACCGGGTATCCGTCCACTTCTTCAGGCAATTTGCTTTTTATCTTCTCATCTGAAATGAATACTGTAATACATTGCTTCCCTCCTTTGTTTCCTTCTGCCACTCCTTCTACACCCTCATACTCATCCATCCACTTTGTTGCTTTATTGATCGCGGTCTTTATATCTTCCATAATTAAATAATTTTTTAAATAGGCCAGAACATTAAGAATGCTCTGGCCTATATAATTTACATAATAAGAGATTATTTTTCAGTAAGTCTTACTTTTAATAAGGACTGAACATATAGAATATTGTTAACAATTGTCCTTGTACTTGAACCTGCAAATAACAATCCTACTGCGTTTTCATCTCTGTCCAGGATTAAACTACCGGAGTCACCGGGAGCACTCATACGGGTGGTCACAATTTGCCGGCAAAATCTTGCAACACGACCTCTGCCATAATTTACATTAACAGTGGCATTGATATTGGTGATTTTACCTGTGGTGAATCCGGTGGTTCGACCGGTTTTTTGTACAATCTCCCCTATTTTAGGTGCGTCATACAGCTTTTTAACTGTTCCCTGCCAATATATCTCCCTATCCAGATCCTGGAAGTTACCTTCGCCAATCGCTGCATCTACATAGTTGCACGGCTTTCTGTCGCCATTGATCCATTTAATAGGAACATACCTGGTTAGGCGGGCTATCATATCCTTTGGATAAGTCCCCCCATCTATTCGTCCCGGCTGTAAAATCGGATCTCCAATACGACAGTCATTGGAATTTGCAATGACGTGATTATTACTTAAAATGTAATACTTACTTGGAATACCCGGGAATGGGGTCAGGTCGTAGCAGCATGTGCCAATGGTACCAGCAGTTACTCTATAATGACCACAACTGTAGCCTCCCTCAGCAGGCCGTACCCTGCGTTTTAAATTTGATGAAGCTCCTGCCTGCACAATATAATCTGCCATGGGCTCATGATCTACATGGGTTTCAGTTTCTACATCAACTTCCACACCTGTCTCAGGATCGATGAATCCTGCAAAAATATCTCCAACTTCCACTACATCAGTTTGAATTCCTTCATACTCCTTTTCAATCATCTGATCGGATGACAGCAGATTTTCTGGAAGTTTCTGGTTTACAAATAAGGTCATTACATCTTCTTTTTTCTCTAAACCATTTTTGATCTTATGACCGATCGCAACGCCAACAACATTGTCTTTTTCTAATAGCTCAGGTTCCATTTGGGCCTGAACTTCATAAATTTTGTCTAGTGACTTTCCATTTGATTTAGCCATGATAAGTTTTGATTAATATAGCATACTTGGTGCCTGCTGAAGCCAAATTTTGCTATTGATTAATGAAAGAATTAAAAAGAGGTGAGTATGCAGACTCTGTTAATTGATAATATTCAAATTTTAGGTATTAAATGGAACTTGCCTGTTCTACAAGCATAGAAAACTGCCATAGATTATCGACAGTAATGAAAGCTTCGAAATAGTTGATAAGAGGTGATAAGCAATTATAGGAAGTGGATAAGGTAAAGTCAATACCCAAGGATGGGTATTTAGAGTTATCACACTATCACAAACTGTCTCCTGGTTAATGTAGCCAAGTAATATTTAAGTCTATAAAAGCCCATTATTTTACTAAGTCATGTTAAAATACTTAAGATAATGGTTTCAAAAATTTTAGATTATTTCAACCTATATTACCTCAACACGATTTTAGGAAGCAGGTTTTCATGCTTCAATTTTCCATCTTTAGAGGTGACATATAGATAATAGCCGGCCAGGTCATCTTCTGCGTTCAAGTCGATTTTTAACTCGACAAATTTTAAATCTTGATTTTCAACTTTGAGCTTATATCTGAGTGATTTGATAATTTGTGTTTGTTCCCCGCCAAACAGCTTATATGATTTGACATTCCCGAGCATCATATTTATTAGAAAATAAGACTCTCCAAAAGCACTACCGCTATTTCTAATTCCCTGGTAAATCTTTGGAGTGATATACTCTTTTTCTATCAAATAATGAGCTCCTTCATCTGATCTTATAGATTTTAAAATATCCTGAACAATATGAGAGCCATATGAACGAGTACTTTCATCAATTTGCTCCAAAGGCAGTTTGACAGGCCCATTATTCATGCAAGCTGTAAATAAAACAAGCGATAAGCCTATAATGGATAAAAAATTAAATCCCTCTTTAAATCTGAATGCTAGTTTCATAAAAAATAAATCCTAAATGAAAAAATAAAGCTCCAAAATAATCCCTTATTACTCTCAAGACAAGAAAAGTAATAATTATATAATTTTGGCTAAATGTATTTAGTTACAAAAACTTAATTTTCAGTCAATAGCATTAACCAATTAGTCAATAATAATTTAAACAATTATATAAAAATAGCTTTAAGCCTATTTATGATAGGTTTAAATAAAACATACAGTCAAAATTAAACATAATTAATAAAAAAATTAATTTAAATAATTGACCGTATGATTAATTAGTTGCTTTTAATCTGTAATCAGAATAAATTTAATCAACTGAAAAATCTATGATTAAAAATCAACGTCGGGATCCGGGCACAGGCGATAAAGTTCAATACAGAGCTGGAAGAACTATTAATAAGGATGGCAGCTTTAATGTTAAGCGCAAAGGAAGAACTTATATCCTTGTCAGCACTTTTGAGTGGCTGATAAATATCAGATGGTCTTTATTTTTTCTCGTCCTGATTCTAGGATATGTATTTACCAATTTGATTTTTGCTATTATCTACTATAAAATAGGAGTTGAAAATATAGGTGGAATAGATACTTTATCTACCAATAATCCTTTTTTCATTGCTTATTTTTTCAGTTTTCAGACCTTCACGACTGTAGGATACGGGGCTTTACATCCGTTGGGATTGACTACTAACATTATTGCCAGTTTTGAAGCATTCCTGGGCTTCATGATGTTTGCAATCGCTACTGGTTTACTTTATAGTCGTTTTTCCAGACCTAAAGCAAAGATTTTATTTAGCGATCATGCCTTGCTGGTTGATAAAAAGGATAAAAAGATGCTTCAATTCAGGATAGGTAATATTAAAAGCAACACCTTAATGGAAGCTGAAATTGAGGTAATCATGCAGAAAAAAGAGATAGGTCCCGGAGGACCTGTATACAATTTCTATAATCTTAAACTTGAACGGAATTATATTTTATTTTTCCCTTTGAACTGGACAATAGTGCATGAAATTGATGAGAAAAGTCCACTATACGGATTTAACGAGAGCAACAAGGAAGATTTCAATTTTGAATTAATGATCCACTTTAAAGCCTTCGATGATACATTTAGCGAACATGTACATCAGCGATATTCGTATACCTCAAATGAAATAGCGTTTGGTTGCAAGTTTGTACCGGCTTATCATTCAGACCGCCATGGCCATACAGTCTTTGACCTTAATAAAATTAGCGAATACGAAAAAGTTGATTAAAAAGAGAACCTTTCTTTAAAATCAAGTAATTCATCCTTCAAAGATCTCTCATTGGTATAGTCAATCTGTGATCTCAATGCGGAATCCTGCGATACTCTCAGTTCTCTTAATTTGAGATGTTGATTTATAAATAAATATTCAAGCTCAGGATATATTTCTTTCATTACATCCACGAGGTCTAATACTGATAAATTTCTATCAACTACATTGTAAGTTCCTTTTTCTACCTCATTAAAGGCAATTTCTTTTAGTACTTTAGTCAATAGATCAATATGAATAAAGGCTCTTCCCTGCTTTCCATTTCCATGAATTGTTATTCTGCCGTTACAGTTCGCCTCAAACATGAAACGGTTAATAACGGCATCAAATCGCATTGATTTATTATATCCATATACATTTCCACAACGAAGAATATATGTGTCCATCTTATCAACCAGTCTTTGGACATGCTCCTCTCCTCTCATTTTGGAAATTCCGTAAAAAGTCCGTGGATTGGGTTCAGTCCCTTCTGTTACTTCCTCCTTGGAGGATCCATAAACCGAAGTACTCCCGGCATAAATCAGTTTTTTAACTTTACTTTCTTCCAGGGCATAAACCAGTTCTGCAGTTCCCCAATGATTAACCTGTTCGAAAAAATGCGGATCTGAATTAGCAAATGGAGTTGTTACTTTAGCTGCCAGGTGATAAACCACATCTACACCATCTAAAGCTTGTTTTAGTGATCTCGAATCCAGAAGATCTCCTTCAATAAAAGTGAGTTTTTCTTTATTGCTATAGGTATGACCCAGGAAAAAATTATAATTCTGCTTTGAAAGGTTATCAAACACGATAACTTCTTCTACATCATTTCTTTCAAGTAAAGTTGAAGTCAGTGCGGTACCAATGTATCCTGTACCTCCAGTGATTAATATTCGCATGTTGTTGTGGTAAATAGAGTTTATTTTTTAACTAAATCAGTGTGAAGGCCACACTCAACTTTTTTCATACCAAACCATCTTGATTCCCTTTCGTGCATTTCAGGGTCTGGTTTCCTGGTACAAGGCTCGCAACCAATACTGCTATAGCCTTTTGCATCAAGTGGATGCCTTGGAAGGTTGTGTTCTTTGATGTATGCAAAAATATCGCGCATTGTCCAGTCCAGCATAGGGTGAAAACGAATTGCTCCGTTAGGTGCTGGCTGTTCAACTGTCATTGCTTTTCTAACGGCAGATTGATCACCTCGAACACCATTAATCCAGACGTCATACTCCATTAAAAGCGGTTCCATTGGTTGAACTTTGTTTAAATAGCAACAATGATCCGGATCGCTTGTAAAAAGAAGTCTTCCATTTGCGTCTTTTTGCATCATTTTGGGAGTTGTTGATTTGATATCGATCACGTTCAAACCAAATTCCTTCGCCACCTGGTCTCTAAAAGTCAGTGTTTCAGGAAAGTGATATCCAGTATTAATAAAGTAAATCGGAATAGAATTATCTATTCGACTGATCATATGAAGCATCACCAAACTGTGAGTTTGAAAACTGGACGAAGTAAACACTTTCTTGCCCTGGTGATGATATAACTCGATTTTGGATTTAAATTCTTCGAATGTCAAAATTTCCTCCCATTGATTTTAAGTTCACAAATATACGATTTCACCACCAAATCAATAATTTGTTATCATAATTATTACGAAAAGCCTGATTTATTGATAATTAGCTTACAAAACACCAAAACTGTTAACAGAAATGATTCTATAACCAGTCTGCTTTCAGCTTTTCAACAGCAATCATTCCACTTAACGCAACGCCCGGTATACCTTGTCCGGGATAGGTAGAATCACCACACTGATAAGCTTTATCACCATCAATTCTCGCATCGATCATTTGCCAGGGCTTGATAGAATAATATTGTGGATAACCACCAACAAATCCAAAAGCTCTATTGGTCCATTTTTCCCAACTAAATTGAGTGGAGCTATGAAGGTAATCAACGGAATCTCTTTTTATAAGGTTTCTTTGATCGAGTTCTTTTAAGACCCTTTCTACGACATCTTCTTTTTCAAATCTGGTGTTTCCGGGATTGCGAATATGCATACTGATATTTGCCACACTGTGGCCTTCAGGTGCCCTGAATTTATCTTTAGGATGATTTACAGAAAGAAAAAATGATTCTGCATCAAGTTCCTGAATTTTATTATCAAGCAGAATCTGGTGATGTATAGCCTCTGAATTTAATCTTCCTTTAAACCCAATCCCCATCTGGAAAGCACTATAAAGCTTTTCCGATGGCATTATTTTAGAGGTGTTAGATCTTCTAATCTCAAAATCACATAGTTGTACAGTATTATTAACAGGAATACCTGAAATAAGATATTTGGAAGTAAACTCTCCTTTCTTGGTTTTTAAAGAATAACCTCCATTTTCTTTGCTGATATTTTCCACTGGATTTCTCAGCATAAGGTCTACTCCCATCTCTTCAAGATAATCGATAATAGGCTGAATTAATCCCATTAAGCCTCCATCAGCATAGTAATTTGAATAATTTGTGTAGCATAAGGCTGCTGCTCCAAAAGGCTTATTTACCTCTTCGGCAAAATTCTGTGCTGAGATTAAAAGCTGTTCATTGATAAATTGTTTGAAGTGCTTTAGATCATTTAACTTATAATTATCTATTTCCTGCTGTACAGTTTTAAATACTTCTGGCACTAATTTTAACTGTCCGGGTTTAAAATTCTTAACCAGACTAATAAGATCCTTTGCTTTTGAAGGAGGAAATTGGGTTTGCTGACCGCTTACCTTCCAGACTCTTTTACTAACCTGGTGCATTTCTTTCCAAAACTTTCTCAGCTCAGCATCACCACCCCAGTAGGTCTCTGCTTCTTTGATCCAACTATTAATGTCATTATACCGGGTAAGAACTTTTTTATCAGGCATGTGAACCTGCATTGGTGGATCGAGCTTTCTAAGATGAAAATCAATCCCAGTGCGATCAGAAAAGATTTTCATCGGCATTCCATCATCAAAGCCAACAATGGTGGTAGCCCCACTATCAAAAGTATATCCTTTTCGCCAATAGGAACTTGTACAGCCTCCGGGGAGGTAATTCTGTTCAAAAATACTTACTTTTACGCCTTCAGTAGCCAGTAAAGCTGCTGAAACCAGAGATGATAAACCGCTTCCCACGATGGCAACGTCAGTATTCTTCATTTTTTGTTTAATAATTTTAAGTCAATAATTAAACAAAATTTTTAGAATGAGGTTTAATAAAATGTTAGAAATATGAAAATAGCTGTATATAGAAAGGAACACTTTAATGCTGCACACCGTTTATATAATCGGAATTGGAGTGACGAGAAGAACGATAAAGTATTTGGTAAGTGCAATAATCCTAATTTTCACGGGCACAATTACGAATTAATCGTAAAGCTCGTGGGTGAACCTGATCCGGAAACGGGTTACGTTTACGACATGAAGGAGTTAAGTAATATTATAAAAGATAAAATTTTAAAACGTTATGATCACAAAAACCTCAATCTCGATGTCGACGACTTTCGGGATGTTAACCCAACAGCAGAAAACATTGCTGTGGTTATTTGGAATATTTTAAGAAAAGAAATTGATAAGAAACTTGATTTAACAGTCAGATTATATGAAACACCGAGAAACTTCGTTGAATACCCGTGTTGACGAGAAAATAGAAAAAAGGATAGATGATTTAGGTGATGAGCATGTAGGAACATCACTTGAAACCCCGATGAGAGCAGATGCTTTCGACAAGGATGATGAACTCAAGATCGAACTGATCGAGAAACATTTCAAAGAAATTATGACCATCTTAGGTCTGGACCTGAGCGATGACAGCTTACAAGGAACTCCAAGGAGAGTAGCTAAAATGTATGTTAAAGAAATTTTTAGCGGACTAAATCCAGAGAATAAACCTGACATTACACTTTTTGAGAATAAGTTCAGGTATCACGAAATGCTGGTTGAAAAAAATATCACATTTCACTCAAATTGCGAACACCATTTCGTACCTATCTACGGACATGCACATGTAGCATATATATCTAATGGAAACATCATAGGTCTTTCCAAATTAAATCGCATAGTCCAATATTATGCTAAGAGACCTCAGGTACAGGAAAGAATGACTGTTCAAATCGCTAATGAATTAAAAGAAGTTTTAAAAACTGAGGATGTTGCAGTGGTTATTGATGCTGACCACATGTGTATTTCTTCAAGAGGTGTGAATGACACCAATTCCTCAACCGTTACCACTCATTATAGCGGTAAATTCTTAAATGAGGATAAAAAGAAAGAGTTTTTAAATCATATCTATAAAGATAGCACAAGATAAATATACATTGATAATTGTTAAGCTGCCTTTTGAAGGCAGCTTTTTTTATGCCTATTCATTTTAATTATTGCCACTTACAGCAAACAGAGAAAACAAAATTTTATTTTCTATTCTCCGCTCATCTTATATATTTGTGAATCTTTAAACTTTTTAACTAATCCAACTAAGACAATATGAGTAATATAATTTACGTGGTGCCGGCACTTGGTTTGGTTGGCCTTTTGGTCATGTACATGAAAGCAGCTTGGGTAAGCAAGCAGGATGCCGGAGAGGATAAGATGCAGAAATTGGCGGGTTATATCGCTGAAGGAGCAATGGCTTTTCTTAAAGCCGAATGGAAAGTATTAGCGATTTTTGCGGTGATTGTCGGAGCCCTCCTGGCTTATTCCGGAAGTCTTGTTGAAAATTCTGACTGGGTGATTGCAGTTGCTTTCCTCATTGGAGCTTTTTTCTCTGCATTAGCTGGTTTTATTGGAATGCGAATTGCTACCAAAGCAAACGTAAGAACGACTGAAGCTGCTAAAACCTCACTCAAGAAAGCCTTAAACGTTTCTTTTACAGGCGGTACAGTAATGGGACTTGGTGTTGCCGGACTGGCGATCCTTGGTCTAGGTAGTTTATTTATCGTCTTTTATAATTATTATGTCCTTTCTACCGGTGCCAGTGCAAATGGCATCGAGATGGAAACTGCACTTGAAGTTCTTGCTGGTTTTTCACTGGGAGCTGAAAGTATCGCCCTATTTGCTCGTGTAGGTGGTGGTATCTACACAAAAGCAGCAGATGTTGGAGCTGACCTTGTAGGTAAGGTAGAAGCCGGAATCCCGGAAGATGATCCTCGTAACCCTGCGACTATCGCTGATAACGTGGGAGACAACGTAGGTGATGTAGCCGGTATGGGTGCAGACTTATTCGGATCGTATGTAGCAACAATATTGGCTACAATGGTTCTTGGCAGAGAAATTCAATCTGATGATGCTGTTGGTGGTATCGCCCCTATCCTACTTCCAATGATCATTGGTGGTGTTGGTATTGTTTTTTCTATTATTGGCGCTCAAATGGTTCGAATTAAAGGAGAAAACAGTAGTGTTCAAAATGCACTTAATCTTGGTAACTGGGCATCGATTATCTTAACCGTTGCAGCTTCTTATTTTATCATCGACTGGTTATTACCAGATGGTGAGTTAGTTTTAATGCGTGAAGGATCTGCAGGTTTTACTAAAATGGGCATTTTCTATGCTGTAGTAACCGGATTGGTCGTTGGAGCATTAATGAGTATAGTTACCGAATACTATACTTCAATGGGCAAAAAGCCTGTAAATTCGATAATTAAACAATCTTCTACCGGACATGCAACTAATGTGATCGGTGGATTATCTGTTGGTATGGAATCTACTTTTATTCCAATCATCATCCTTGCATGTGGTATTTACGCTTCATATTCTTTTGCGGGTCTGTACGGAGTAGGTATTGCTGCTGCAGGAATGATGGCGACAACGGCGATGCAGCTGGCTATAGATGCGTTCGGTCCGATCGCTGATAACGCAGGTGGTATTGCAGAAATGAGCGGTCTTCCAGAGGAAGTGCGTGGTAGAACGGATATCCTTGATGCAGTAGGTAACACAACTGCTGCTACAGGTAAAGGATTCGCTATTGCTTCTGCAGCACTTACAGCACTTGCTTTATTTGCTGCTTATGTAGGAATTGCAGGTATCAGTTCAATAGATATTTATAAAGCAGATGTACTTTCAGGTTTATTTATTGGAGGTATGATTCCATTTATATTCTCTTCTCTTGCCATTGCTGCTGTTGGTAGAGCCGCTATGGATATGGTAAATGAGGTAAGAAGGCAGTTTAAAGAAATGCCTGGTATAATGGAATACAAACAGGAGCCTGAGTATGACAAATGTGTTGAAATATCAACAAGAGCTTCAATCAGAGAAATGATTCTTCCTGGAGCTATTGCACTCTTAACTCCAATCATAGTCGGATTGTCATTTGGTCCGGAAGTACTTGGTGGGGTACTTGCAGGTACGACTGTAAGTGGTGTCCTTATGGGTATTTTCCAAAACAACGCAGGTGGAGCATGGGACAATGCTAAAAAGTCATTTGAAAAGGGTGTTGAGATTGATGGGGAAATGGAATACAAAGGCTCTGAAGCTCACAAAGCATCAGTTACTGGTGATACAGTGGGTGATCCATTTAAAGATACTTCAGGACCTTCTATGAATATTCTCATAAAGCTGATGTCAATTGTTGCATTAGTTATTGCTCCTTATATATCTGTTAATGATCATCATACTTCTCATGTAGATAAAAAGATTGAGAAGGTAGAGATAAAAATTAAAGAAAATAAACAAGCAGAAAAATAAACTTAAAAACTCCGGTTCCGACCGGAGTTTTTTTATTTTCATTTACATCAATTCTTTAATTTGAAATTATTTAAACTATTTTAGTCATTAATTCGTTCTTGTAATCGATTAATCAACTTTTAAAAATATGCGAAATTTTTTATTGATTTTACTGCTGGTTTTCGGATACCAAACAGTATCAGCTCAAATAACCGGGAAATGGAAAACTATTGATGATGAAACCGGTGAACCTAAATCCATTGTTTCTATCTATGAAAAAAATGGTGAGATTTATGGAAAGGTTGTCGAAATATTAAATGAAGATCGTAAAAATGCTAAATGTGAAGAGTGCGATGAAGACGATCCAAGATATATGAAACCTGTACAGGGAATGGAAATCATCAAAGGATTAGAAAAAAATGATGATGGAGAGTATGAAGACGGAACAATTCTTGACCCTGAAAACGGAAGTGTTTACAGATGTAAGATTTGGAGGGAAGGTAAAACTCTAAAAGTAAGAGGTTATCTCGCCTTTCTTTTCAGGACTCAGACATGGTATCCAGTCAATTAAGAAAACACAAACCGGCAGATGCCGGTTTTTTTTATTTCAGTATTTTTATAATTTATTTTTTATAAGACGTTCTAATTAAAATAGAAGAATTAAATTTTTCTTTACCAGGTACTATCCAACCCATATTATTAACAGTTAAAGTGCGTGGTTTTTACCATATTTGCATTGAATTACGATTTTATAAGCCTGAGCCGTATAAAATTCAACAAAATTGTAACACCCATCTATGAAAATAGGTTTTAGAATTAAAAACAGAGTTTTTTCATCCGCTTTGGTAATGACAATCCTGATCAGTGGATTTTCATTTTCCACAGTATCTTGTAAATCAAATGATTCAGGATCGACTATATACGTGGTAAAACCAAAAACAAGGAAAAAACTATATGACTCAAAAAGGCATAAAAGAAAAAAGAGGACTAAGCGGGTCAAAATGATTAATTAATTATGATTGTGGAAGAGGTTTTAGCAAAGGGAAAACAGTTGTGCAGCGAGGAAAAATTTGAAGAGGCTATATTTCATTTTAACCAGATCCTGGAAGAAAATGATAAAAATCTCGATGCTCTTTATAACAGGGCAAAAGCATACTCGAAGCTTAACATGTTTGAAAAATCAATTTCTGATTTTGATAAGCTTGTGGATCAAACTAACAGTCCATCCATGATTAGTGAAAGAGCTTTAGCTTATTTTCTTAATAAAAACCAGGAAGCTGCAATTAAGGACCTTAACCTTGCAGCAGAGTTAGATCCTGAAAATCCTTACCGTTATTCTTCCAGGGCTTTCATAAAAGACCGACTTGGTGATTTGGAAGGCGCCATACAAGATTACACTAAAGCAATTGAATTAGACCCTGAAGATGCGATTGCTTACAACAATAGAGGATTAGTTGAGGAAAAACTAGGAAGAAAAGAAGCTGCTCAAATTTCATTTAAGCGGGCTGATTCTATAGCTGATGGGAAACCTGAAGAACAAAATTCAAACTCTGAAAATGTTTCTCCTGAAATACCTGAGCCTAAAACTGAAATAAAAACAAGTCAATCAAAGAATAGTAAAAAGTTAAGTTTTACTCAACTCTTAAAAACTACTCGTAACATTATATCTGATAAAAAAGAAAGAGCTGATTTCTTTGATTTCATCAAGTCCTTAACTAAAAAGTAGGTTCTTCTTTAGGACTTTGAGAAAATGGAATATTTAATTTAAAAATAGTCCCCTTTCCTGGTTCACTATGTAAATTTATAGTTCCATTTAACTTATCTACTGCATTTTTTAATAGGTATAACCCTAACCCGGAACCTGAACTATTCTCAGTAGCTCGGTAAAACATGTTATAGATATTTTTTTGATGCTCAACATCGATACCTATACCATTATCTTCCACCATTAAATTAAGACTACCACCATCTATTTTTGCATTTATACCAACAAATGAGCTTTCTTTACTATTATCCGAATATTTAAATGCGTTTTCAATTAGATTCTGAAGGATTGTTCTGATTAATAATTTATCTGAGTAAATAACCAGTTCTTCTTCAACATCTAACATGATATCAAGTTCCGAATTTGATGATTTATCCGAATAAGTTTCAATAAAATCATTGATTTCAGAATTAAGGTCTATCTTAGACTTTTCAGCTTCCTTATCTTTTATCTTTGTAAGATTCAATAAATCATTTAGCAGATCATTTAATCTGGTAATCTGGGCATTATACCTTTCAAAATATTCCAGAGATTTTTCATCTGTCACATCGTATTTCACCAATGTATATAATCCGATAAGAGATGAAATAGGCCCTTTTAAATCATGGCTGGCTTTATATACAAAAGTATCCAATTCGTGATTTTTATATCTCAGCTCCTCTTCAATCTTTTTCTGCATTGATATATCCCTGATAACGGTAGAATAACAATCAAGCTGATCATCCTTGCCATAGTGAGCCATCAATAGTTGAGAAACAGGAAATTCTGTTCCATCATATTTAACTTCAATATTTTCACCCATCCAGAAGCCATCCCTCTCAAGTAAATTCCAAAGTTCAGGATCACGGCTAATTGATTTTTGAGGCTGATACTTTTCAATGGATTGTCCCTTAAGTTCATCTTCTGATTCAATTCCATAGAAAATTTTCCCTGCCTTATTCATATATTGAATAGTCTTATCCTTATTTATAAGGCAGATTATATCAGAAGAACTTTCGATTATTTTGGTAAGCCTATCCTTTTCTTCCTGAGTCTTTTTTATTGGGGTTATATCCTGAATATTTCCATACATCTTGATCAGGTTACCATCGTCATCATGCACAACTTTAGTCGAGATATATAGATGGGCAATATCCCCATTAGGTTTAATTATTCTATATTCAATGTTATCTATTTTATCTCCTGGCCTGGCATTAACAGTTTTCTCCTGCGTCTCCCTGAAATATTGAAAATCTTCAGGATGAATAAGACTGATATATTCCTCAATTGGCCAATGAGCGCTGCTGAGTCCAATAATATTTTGTGATATTTTACTTCCTGAAAAATATCCCGGATTATTTACTATATCTATTTCCCAGGTTCCAAGCTGCGCCAGATCAAGTGCGTCCTGTAGATTTCTTCTACTACTTATAAGTTCCTGGGTCCTTATTTCAATCAAAGATTCCAGGTTTTCCCTGTAATCTCTTAACTCATCTTCAGCTTCTTTGAGTCTGGTTATGTCCTGGGCAGTTCCAAAACAATAAACCGCTTTTCCATTAGAACTTAACTTCATTCTGAAGCTAGCTGAAATAGTAAAAACCTTATTATTTACATTAACCTTAAATTCGAAAAACTTCAGTGAATGTGGCTCATTAGAATTGAAGGATTCATTAAAAGTTCTTAATAACCTTCTTTTATCAGAATCCACAACAAAGCTAAACAATTCCTTTAGAGTGAAGCTGTAGACATCATCATCAACCTCAATACCGATATTTGAAAGAAAATGCTTTTGGACCTGACCTTTACCAGTTACAAGATTTAAATCCCAGTTGGTTAAATTGGCAGTTTTCATTGCATCCCAGAGTTTTTCATTGGAAACTCTCAAATCTTGTTTAGCCTTTTTTAATTCGGTTATATCATAACTGGTACCATAAATAACAATTGTATTTCCCAGACTATTTTTGCGAATTCTCAAATTGGTCATGAAAGTTCTGATCTCCTGTCCTACTACAATTTGGTAATTTAATGTAGCCTTGAAGCTCTCATCTTTTGCGGAGATACAATCCTTTACTGCCTGGATTATTTTTTCATGATATTCTTCCAGGATGAATTGATTTAAAAAATCCTTAAAGTGATAATCCCTGGTTGTGTTCTCCTGTAGAAAATTATTTACAGTGATTTTATTCAGTTTCACATCAATTTCCCAGGTAGATAGTTTTGCCATACGAAATGCATCAGCAAGTACCTCATGACTTCTACTCACTTGCTCCTGGGTATCTTTCAACTCGGTTATATCCCTGGCGGTAGCTACAACCGAAGATATTTCATCTCCTATAGCAAACTCAGGAACCATATATAAATCTATGAATACACCAGTCGGTAATCTCAATTCCACTCGTTGCTTACTTTTATGAATAAAAACAGAAGAAACGTGAAAAGACAAAAGATCAATTATCTCATTATTAAAGCCTATATCAAAAATAGATTTACCAATAAGATTATCAGCTTTTAAATGCAGGAGATCATAAATATTTTCACTGACATAAAGAAATTTATATTCTTTATCAAATCTTATGATCGTATCAGGAGAACACTCCGCAAGGCTTTTATAATTAATCTTGTTCTGTGGATCGAATTTTTTATAAAATGAAATATCCTTAAACGATATAAAAAAAGAATTATCATCATTTTTTATAATCGTAATTTCATACCAGCTATTTTTATGTAAATATTCAAAAGAAGAACTTCCTTCCAGACTGGATTTTTTAAGATAATCCTGAAATAATGAGGCCAACCCTATCCCTATTGGTTGTTGACTATAAAGATTGGAATGGATAAAGGAATCAAGAGAAACCGGAAGGTAAATAGTTTCAAATAAAGATCTTGCTGTCTTATTTAAACTGACCACATTATTGTCCCGCACTATCAGAGCTACATCTCTGAAATTCTCAAAAAATCCTTCACTTAGCATACTCTCAAAAATTATACGTCAAATTTAATGATTATTTAACGAATAAACATAAAAAAAGGGAAGCTTTGCTCCCCTTAACTAACCCAAATAAACATGAAAAACTGTGTGTTTGATTGTAATATGCAACTTTTTACATATATTTCAAATAATTAGCCTTTTTCATATCAAATACAACACTTAAAAATAAAATAATTATTATTTTATTAAAAATATAGACATAAATATGAAAATAACTAAATTATATCCAGTCCAATTCTCCTTTTATTGAAAAAATAAAAGGGAAGCTTATTGCTTCCCCTTTTTAACCCAAATAAACATGAAAAACCGATCTTAAATATTTTAGAAATTTAATGATGCCAAATTTTCACCGTTGTAAAATACTGTTAATTCTGAAGTATCAACATCATCTTCAATCTTCAAAATCTTTGTTTGAAGAGGATTAAAAGTAATAAGTTTAGTAATTGTATCTCTATGACCATTTATATTAATCATTACTTCAACCTTTTCACCAGTTCTATTTTTAATTAAAACACGACCATCGTCCTGTTTCGAAACAATGAATCTGCTTTTAAGGAAATCGATGTCACTTACTACAGTGATTGTTTTTTCGATTAATTTTCCAGATTTAGAAGAGTTGACTACTACTTTGTATTCTCCACTCTCAAGCTTACCATAATCATAAACCTTATCGATTCCATTTCCGGTAACCTGATCTTTGAAAATCACAGTATTGCCTTTCTTTACTATTAAAGTGTATAGATCAAAAGCCTTATTATAATAAGATAAATGATATACACTTTTTTCAGAAACTCTTTCTAAAGCCAGATCATCATTTTTAGTTGTGTCCGCCTTAACGCTCGTAGCTGCTACTGAACTTATTGTAACTCCTACTGCAAGTAAAATTGTTAATGTTAACTTTCTCATAATTGTTTGGTATTGAATTATATTACAAAAGTAGACCTGAATTATGGAATTGGCAACAAATAAGGGTAATTAATGAAAATTAACACCAGTTATAGATTAATTATTAATAATATAAAAATACAAACGATTTCTATTTATGAGTATGGCAAAAAAGAGATGTGGAATCTATTTATTTTAAATTTTTATTAAAAAAACCACCCTATCTCACTGTAAACGCAGTTTTCTTTCCGTTTTTAGTGCAATGACAATAGAATCATTAAGGTGTTTGGAGTTGGAAGGAAATTATTATTTGCAAAAATGTCATTTAACAAAATATAATAACTAAACTATTTATCTGAAATGCAAAAAATTGAGATATTTACTATCTTATTCTAAAATAATCAGAAATTTAATTGCCAATATCCTAACTAAATAGAATTCACAATAACAAATCCGTAATTGAGGATACAACTATAATATTGGTAAAAGATTATTCTTAAAGCTCAGAGCCATCTTTATCCTTTTCTTTTTCCTCGTTTTTACCTTTAAAGAGGTCTCTGAAAAATTGTTTTCGCTTTCTTCTTCTTTCTAATTTATCATTAGACACTTCATCCTTTCTAAAAATATCTCCTATATCATCGAATATATTATCTTCCTTATACATAGGGCAGTTGATCATTCTTTCCTCTTTAGAAGATAGTTTCCTGAACCTACCCAGATATAAATCACTCATTTCAGGTTTTTTTGAAATCGAGGAATATATCCTACCCCATATTGGTAATGCCATCGCCGCTCCCTGTGCGATTGAAGAACTACCAAAATGTACATCAGGGCTGGGTGCTCCAACCCAAACTACAGTAAGCAATTCCGGACTATAGCCAACAAACCAACCGTCTGCTCCATTCTGGGTTGTACCTGTTTTTCCAGCTACCTCTCCCTTTAGTTTATAATTTTTAAGCCTGGTAGCAGTTCCGCTTCTAACTACCTCTTGCATGAATTCAATAATTATTCTTCTGTCGGATTCATCAAACAAGGGTTCATTGTCAGTTTTATTATTCTTAACTGTAGCAATTTTTTGTACCTCCTTAGCCTCAGGGTAGATCACTCTCCCATTACTATCTTCAATTTTAGTAATGAGATTCAGTTTATCAATTGGGAAATCATTTAAAATAGAAGTATATGCTTTGGCCATCTCATATACCGGAATTTCGAAACTACCTAATGCCAGGGAAGGAACCGGTTCGAGTGGGCTTTCAACGCCGCTGTAACGTAACAATTCAACAAAATATTCCGGACCAATAGTTAACAACCAATCAATAGATATCAGATTAACAGAATTGGCCAGCCCACCCATCATAGAAAATTTCCCTTCATTGTTATTATTCCCTGCATTTTCTGGAGACCAATCATCGTAATCCACGTAGGTTTTAACTCTGTTTGCCACAAAATCGCATGGATTATATCCTTGATTTAATGCTCCTAAATAAATAAATGGTTTTATAGTGGAACCTACCTGTCTGCGGGCAAACACGTTATCGTAAGGAAAAAATCTAAAATCCGCACCTCCTACCCAGGCCTTGACATCACCTGTACCGGGATCAATAGATAAGACTGCAGATTGCAAAAAAGATTCGTAGTAGGCTATACTATCCAACACAGAAAAATTCACATCGTCAATACCATCCCAGGTAAAGACCCTCATTTTCTTCTTAATACTTAAAGAATCATATATTTCCTTCTCCGACAACCCTTTCTTTCTAAGTTGTTGAAATGCTTCTGTTCTTTTCACCTTTTCTTTAAAGGCAGGATTATCCGGAGATAACTTATTTTTTACGCTCTGGTCCTCATTCATCAACTTTTGAAGTTTTGTAAGATGTTCCCTGACAGATGTTTCTGCTCTTTCCTGTAAACGGCTATCTAAGGTTGTGGTAATTCTCAAGCCATCCTTTTCAAGTATATAAGGAGTCCCATCCTCTTTGGTTTTTTCCTCTAAAATTTTCTGAACCTGACTTTTGACTTGTTTAACAAAATAACCGGCTTTAGTATTAATAATTCTATTGTTGTAATCAAGATCAATCGGTTTTTGACTGAATTCTTTTCTAAGATCCTCTGATATATAACCATATTTAGCCATTTGACTTAGAACAACAGACTTTCTCTTAAAGCTATTCTCAGGATTAAGCCTTGGGTTGTAGTAGGTGTTTGCTTTAAGCATTCCAACTAATACTGCAGCTTCATCTACCGTCAGATCCTGAACATTTTTACTGTAATACCTATCCGCGGCTGCAGCAATACCATATACTTCCTCGCCAAAAGGAACAGTATTGAGATACATTGCTACTATCTCCTTTTTACTGTAAATATCTTCAATACGTCCGGCAATAATCGCCTCCTTAAATTTACTTATCGGAAGGGCCAAAAAAGGATACTCCTGACGGCCATAGATATTTTTAACTAGTTGCTGGGTAATTGTACTCCCTCCTCCCGCTGATTCCTGTTGAAGGATAATTGTTCTGATTAAAACTCTGAACCAACTTTGAAAATCAATTCCTTCATGATCATAAAACCTAACATCTTCCGTTGCTACCAATGCATTAATCAAATAATCAGGAATTTCTTCTTTTTCAACAGCTTGCCGGTTAACATAAAAATATTGTCCAAGGATTTTTCCATCAGAAGAGTAAACCATCGACGCCTCAGGATTAGAAAAACTTCTCAATTCTTCTTTATCAGGAAGTTTACCAAATACTCCTGCATATATAGCGCCTATAAATAATCCCATGACTGCAACGCCCAGAGCAAACAACCCGATTGCCCAGCGAAAGATTATTCTAAAGATCTTCTTTTTATTATTTTGTTTTGGCCTACCCATATATTTATTTCAATGAAAAGCTATTCTAATTAAAATAATTGTAACGAAATACTGCAAACGTCTAAAAAACGTTAAAAAGAGTTTTAAATAACTGTAAAATTAGCTAGAATAATATAAATAATAAATGTGATGAATAAGATACTGATTTATGGTGGTGGAAATATGGGGTTAGTATATGCTAAAACCATTTCAGAATATTATCACGCTAAAGACCATGTTTTTATTGTGGAGAAAAGGGAAGAAAATATAAAAAAAATTAAATCTCTCGGATTTTTGTGTTCAAATAGTATTCCCGAAAATTTCAAAAGTTACGATTACATTATTCTTGCAGTAAAACCTCAGGACTTTATTTCTATAGCAACTCCGCTTGAAAAACACATTCAAGATAATCAGTGGCTTATATCTATAATGGCAGGAATCAGTTGTGAATTGATCAAAGAAAACCTGAAACATAAAAAGATTATTCGCACTATGCCTAACCTGGCTATACCATTTAAAGAAGGACTAACGGGATTTTATATTTCCTCGAAAAGCCTACTCACTGACATTGAAAAGAAAAATATCTTAGATCTTCTTACACTTGGTGGAAAAATCCTGGAAGTTGAAGATGAAAATGACCTCAATGCGATTACAGCTTTAAGTGGTAGTGGGCCGGCATATTTTTTTTACTTTATTGAACAATTGCAAAATGCTGCAATAAATAAAGGTTTTTCCAAAGAGCAGGCAAGAATGATAGCCATCCAGACATTAAAAGGCGCATTGAAAGTTCTGGAGAATAGTGAAGATACTTGCGAGACACTAATTCAAAAAGTTTCTTCCAGGGGAGGAACCACTGAAGCTGCTTTCCAGGTATTCAATGAATATAATCTTGGTGATAATTTTATTCAGGGAATAAACAGGGCTAATGAAAGATCCGAAGAGTTTGGACAGGAATTGAAAAATATTATTCTAAATAAATAGACCTGACAGGTTACAAATCTTACTCGAGATGTATAAACAGGTATAAGACTAAATAATCATTTGGTCTTTGATACCATCATAGATGAAACCTTTGTTGTGAAGTTCCGAATTAATTTTCGGAACTTATTTTTTTTAAAGCATCATAAAAAACCTGGTGAATTGAAGGCCTTATATTTAGCCTGTAAAGGTTTTTATTATCTCTTGTAGGATAAACCCTGTTAGATAAAAAGATGAAAAGCAGTCCATTTTGAGGATCTGCCCAGGCAAAAGTCCCGGTATATCCTGTATGGCCAAAGCTTGAGTCACTTGCGTCAGGCGAAGGTGTACCTTTCCATTTATCTTCAAGTAATGGTTTATCAAACCCCAATCCACGACGATTTCCTTCATCACAATATTGACACCTTGTAAACTCTTTTAAGGTTTCTTCAGATATATATCTTTCTCCACCATATGAACCATAATTAAGATACATCTGCATCATTTTAGCTAAATCCATGGAATTACTAAAAAGACCTGCATTTGCAGACAACCCCTGCATGATTATCGCTCCTTCATCATGAACTGTACCATGTATTTGTTCATTTCTAAAATAATTATCTTGCTCTGTAGGAATGATTCGTCTTAATTCGAAACCCCTTTCTAATGGATTGTAGGTGAGCGTCGTAGCACTTAACCTACTAGTAAACTCATCAAAAAGTTTAACATCGATTCTTTCTCCGGTCTGTTTTTTAATAATATCCGGCCATAAATAAAAGGATAAACCAGAATATACATAACCGGAATCGGGATTTGCCGGGGCTTTCTTTATTCCTTTATATACATACCTTTTCCTGAATGTTCTATGCATATATAGATCATCTGTGATCTTGATCGGAAATCTTCTTGACGGTTTAGACTTGAAGGTTCTCCATCTCCATTTCCCATTTCGTCTTTGGGCTTCCTTATAATATGGTATCCAGCTTTTCAATCTTGCATTATGAGCAAGTATTGATCTTATTGAAGCATCACCAATTACACTATTTTTATAATAATCATTATAATTGGAAAACTTGCTATCTAATTGAATCCTGCCATCATCAACCATTTTCATTAACAATGGTAATGCTGAAGTGATTTTTGTAATTGATGCTATATCATAAATATCACTAATTGATACTTCATTGATACTATCATAGGTATGATAACCATATCCTTTATGAAAAAATATATCTCCATCTATTGCCACAAGAATCTGACAACCTGGAAAAGCACTACTATTAATAGCATACTGAACAATCGAATCAACTTTTGAATGTATGATATCCGAGTTAATATTTAATTGTTCCGGGTACTTATATCCTAATCGTATTTTTTTTGTGTTTATTCCATCTCCAAAATTATAGTTATTTAAAGATACCGGAAGTTGACCTTTAGAAGAAAATCCACCATAAAGAGCCTGAACAGCTGATCTTTCGCCCTCCTCTCTACCCTGGTATGTTAGAATTGTCACATCTGCATTTCCATTTGAATCCAGAACATTAACTGCATAAGCATTTCCCGTCACCAGTAACACTTTTTGCCCTGGCAGCTGCAAAAGTTCTTCTGTCGATTTCAATTCTGCTTCTCCAAGATCATAGTTTGCGGCTGTACTCATCCATAATCCCTCATGATGAATTATAATTCGATCATAGGATTTTAGTTGATTTAAAATATTTTCAGTTATTTTTTCACCCTTAATAACCGGATAAAAATCTACTGTATCATACTTATTGATAGTATTTAATAATGTCTTGCTATCCGGATTATATCTGAACTGTACAAAAGCCGTTTTATAAGTTCCAAGATCTTTTAATGGAACCAACGAACTGTCTCCGAGAATCGTGGTAGCATTTTGCAACACCTTTCTTTCAAACACCTTATACTCATATTCTAATTGCTTTTCAGCCATAGAATAATAATTCCCCTGTATATCAGGTAAATTTGATTTGTATTTCAAAATTCTCAATACATGTTCATCAAGTAATTTTTCGTAATAAGGAGATTCTTCAATTTTATCGACAATAAAATCGATTGCTTTTATCACATCCTTACTCATCAATAAAAAATCTGTTCCAGCAACCAATGCCCTCCACTCCAGGTCTCCTGTTTTAGCATATTTTAATGCTCCTTTCATATCCATAGCGTCACTAAACACCATATTATCAACACCTAAGCTATCTTTTAATAAACCGGTAATGATCTCCGGACTTATAGAAGCAGGCACATCATCACCCGTCACTTCGGGTACTGCTAAATGTCCGATCATTATTCCAGCGGCAGGTAATTCTGTTAAATTATTATAAGGATATAATTCAACTCTTTTTAATCTATCATAATTATGGTTTAAAGTAATTAGATCTTTGTGTGAATCTGAATCAGTATCTCCGTGACCCGGGAAATGTTTAAAAACCGGTAAAACCTTTTGATCCATAAGACCTCTGGCATAAGCAAATGCAAGATCATTAACTAGCTTTTTTTCTTCTCCAAAAGACCTGAAACTTATTACAGGGTTATCAGGATTATTATTTATATCAACTACAGGGGCATAACTAACATTTATACCCATTGATTTAAGTTTCTTTCCGGCCAATACACCATATTCATAAGCCAGGGAAGTATCTCTTGTTGCTCCTAAAGTCATCGCATATGGAAGTCTGTAGGTATCCCGTATGCGCATAGCAGCCCCCCACTCGGCATCCATCGAATGAACCAGAGGAAATTTTGATTGAGATAGTTTTTCCTGTAATTCACTTAATTCAGAAGAAGTACCCTGAAAATAAATTAACCCGCCTATATTCAATGAATCAATCAGATAATTAATAGAATCCACATGAGCTTGCCCTCTGTTTGGATAAGCAGGAACAATAAATAATTGTCCCACCTTTTGCTTCAAAGTCAGTTGATCCAATTTGTTTTGAAACCCGGACTCATCATTTTTAATTTCCTGGGATAGAAGATTAAAAAATGTAAAGACGAAAAATAAAATTAGTATAGACTTTGTCCTGCTAGTCAAATTCATTTATTAAGATTTTACATATAAATTAATGCCCGTTAAGACAAAATTGCAATCTTAAACGGGCATTAATTCAACGAAAAAGAAAAACACTTATTTTAAGTCATACTTTTTCTTGTACTTTTTATATAATCTCTGCTGTAAAGCTTCAAGGGGCACTTCTCTACCATTTATAAAAGCTTGAGATATTTTATTTCCGGACATATCCATTGCATCACCTGATGAAATAAAAAAGGTCGCTGACTTACCCTCCTCTATGGTTCCATAATTATCCAGCCCAAGAATCTCTGCAGGGTTTGCTGTAATCAGCTTAAGTGCTTCTTCCTTATCCAGGCCATAAGCTGCTGTTGTTCCTGCATAAAATCCAAGGTTTCGACTATTGGCAACATTATTATAGGCTAATGCAACTTTTACTCCTTCATTGGTCAGATATCCGGCCAACTTATACGGATCATATACTCCTTCTTCAGCTCTCATCGGAAGTCTGTGAACATCTGCCAGTATTATAGATATTTCATTGTCTTTGATGAAATCCAATACATATCTTGAGTCTGCACCTCCTACCAATACTACTTTTTTAGCACCATTTTCAAAGGCAAAAGAAAGAGAAGATACAATTTCCTTCGCTCTGTTAGCATGCACATAGAGAGTTTTTGACCCCTCAAATATGCCTTTCATTGCTTCAAGCTTTAGATTCTCATCAGTGGGATCAGTTTGGGAATAAGCAGCGGCATCAATAAACAATTGCTTTATTTTACTTATGCTTTCATCATAATTATCATTATCCCTCCACTCTGTTTCATTTCTCCACCATCGTGGTGGCAGTTTAGCCCTCGGCCAATTAATATGAATTCCTTCATCCATACTAACAACTGCATCTTCCCAGTTCCAGGCATCTAATTGTACTATTGATGATTGCCCCGGTATTAATCCTCCTGATGGAGTAACCTGAGCTAATAATATACCATTGAATCTCAAAGTAGGAATAATTTCACTATCTGTGTTGTAAGCAACAATACTTCTGATATTCGGAGAAATTGAAGTAGGCTCTGAGGCATCGACAGTGGCACTAACAGATGATACCTCTATTAACCCGACTTTTGAGTTTGGTAAGATAAAACCAGGATAAATGTGTTGGCCCTGTCCATTAACCTCAGTCGCTCCTTCCGGAGTCTCAACCTCGGTTGTCTTACCAACTGAAATAATTTCTCCTTCATTAAAAACTAGTGCACCATCGGTAATAACCTCTCCTGTACCTGTATGAATAGTCACATTGGTGACTAATATTGGTTGGGTCTGAGTTTCACCGGGAGCCGGAACCTGAGCAAAAACACTACTCAAGCCTGCTATAAAAATTATTACGATATATATTAAGAATCTCATTTCGAAATGTTTTGAATTAAAATTGGTAGTAGAAATCATCACAGTGGAAGTTTTTCTGGCCTTTTCTGGAAGGTTCCTGAGTATCGCCTCCATTTTCTTTCACCTTTAACATCTTCTTTATAAGCCTGTTTCGCTCTTCAGCTATTTCCTCCTGCATTTTTTCATTCTCCTCTGTATCAAACATTACTCTTCCATCAACAAAGGTCTTTTCAACACGTGCATATACAGAAGTTGGCTCTTCAGTCCATATAACAAGATCAGCATCTTTACCTTCCTTTATCGACCCCATTCGATCATCAAGGTGTAATAACTTAGCCGGGTTGATTGTTACCATTTTTAAAGCTTCATATGGATCCATATCTCCATATTTTATCGATTTGGCTGCCTCCTGGTTTAATCGGCGCCCCATTTCAGCATCATCTGAATTAATTGCTGTAGTAACACCCGCTTCGGCCATCAAAGAAGCATTATAAGGTATTGCATATCGAACCTCCCATTTATAAGCCCACCAATCAGCAAATGTAGAACCTCCCACACCGTGCTCCGCCATTTTATCAGCAACCTTATAACCCTCAAGTATATGAGTAAATGTATTTACTCTAAATCCAAATCTTTCAGCAACATGCATTAACATATTTATTTCAGATTGGACATAGGAGTGACAAGTAATAAACCTTTCTTCGTTTATAATTTCAAGAATTGCTTCCAGAGCAAGGTCTCTTCGTGGGGCATTCGTTTTTTCTTTTTCTCTTTTACTTAGCTCATTATATGATTTCCACTTTCTTTCATAATCAAGAGCATTGTTAAAAGCATCCACTAAAGCTTGTTCAACTCCCATACGAGTCTGAGGGAATCGAATACTATTACTACTACGACTTCTCTTTACATTTTCACCTAGGGCAAACTTTATAAATTCATCTGCATCTTCTATCAGCATTTCCTCCGGAGACATTCCCCATCTCATTTTAATTATTGCAGACTGCCCTCCTATTGGGTTAGCTGAACCGTGTAGTAATTGTGCTGCAGTTACACCTCCTGCCAATTGACGATAAATATTTATATCCGAGTTATCGACAACATCTTTCATTTTGACCATCGAACTGTTTACAGCTACATCATTGACGCCATCAAGGGCAATATGCGAATGCTCATCTATAATTCCCGGAGTAACATACTTTCCTGTACCATCAATTTCAATCGCATTACTTGAATTTATATTTTCACCAATGGAAACAATTTTTCCGCCTTCTACCAAAATGTCTGTATTTTCGATGATTCCCTCATCTTCCATTGTCCAGACAGTAGCATTTTTAATGAGATATGTTTTTTGATCAGCCAACTTCTCCTTACCATAAGCAACAAAAGGATAAATCATATTACCAATACTTGTATCCTTCTCTTCCTCTTTCTTTTCTTTCTTTTGATATGTACTATCGCGTTTTGCAGACCAGGTTACCCATTCAGAATCAATTTGGCCTCTGCCTTTAAAACCATCTTCAGACTTCCATCCTGACAATAAATATATAAAGCCGTTATGATCGAAAGAAAGAGACAGATGATCATTCTTCCAGCTACTTTTGGTCTTAACAGTGGTAGAATCATTTACTTTGATCTCATGACTAACCTTTGCCGGGCTTCCTTTTCCTACTAATTGAAATTCTTCATCTCCTACTTTGAGTGTGAAATACCCAGTTAAATCCACTTCAGGCAGATCTCGAACAATTAGTTTATCTCCACCTGTCCAGTTTTCAATTATAGTAGCTTCATCTTCAAATAATTCTTTATCAGTGATTATGAAATTCGCATATGATCCGGGTTTTAAATTCCCTACATCATTAACTCCAATCATTTCTGCAGGAATTGTAGTCATGGCTGCCAGAGCTTGATCAGACGGCAAACCATATTCTACAGCTTTACGCACATTTTTTATAAAATCTGTAGTATTCTTCAAACCACTTGCTGTAAATGCAAATCTTATCTCATTTTGATGTAATAATGACGCATTTGCAGGAGCCATTTCCCAATGTTTCATTTGAGCAAGACCGATATCCATAGCAGCATATGGATCGCTAACATCAAAGGCTTTAGGAAAATTAACCGGGATAATCAGAGAGGCTCCGGATTCTTTTATTTCCTTTACCATTTGATATTCGTCACCTACACCATTTATGATAAACTGAATACCAAATTCATCTCCTACTTTATCGGCTCTTAGAACTGATAGCTTATCCTCAACCTCAAAAATCTGAGGAAGATCTAAAGAATTATTAAGTCCTTCAAGAGTAAGATCAAAATATGGATCCGTTTCATTATACCATTTAGCATCAAGAAAGGTTTGACGCAGCAAAGCCATAGCTCCCATCAGTGAAGCAGGATAATCCTGTTTGCTTGATCCTTTATCAAAACTGTAATGGGCAGCCGCATTAGCTTTTAAAATCATTTCATTGGTTTGTTCTCCAGCCAGGTTGATTAAAACAGAAGTTCCTCGTGCTATTCCATCTTTATGATAACTCACTACACTGGAAAATCCGGCTTTCCTTAATTTATCAGCCTTCTTTTTATCAAATTGAAAAAGTTGAGAAGCCTGAATATCTGACCTGATTGCCATATTTGGATTGTATGGACCTTTGCGGGGAGAAGTTATCTGCTCTTTTCTACCCCAGCTAAATCCTCCGTCTTTTACCTCAGGCATACCAAAGGTTGAATTAGGATCAATAAAGGCAGGATAAATATGATTACCTTTAAGATCAGTAATACTAAATCCAGCAGGAATAGTTCCATTCTCTTTTACTGAGATCACTCTTCCATCTTCGATCAGCAAAGTAGCATTAGCAATTTCAGTATAAGGATCAATATGAACAGTACCATTTTTAAAAGCATAACGACCTCTGCGGTCATCTTCAACATCATTTCTTGGAAAAGGGTTTTGAGCAAAAATGTTCAGCCCATTCATCAACAAGAAGAAAAATAAAAGTTTCCTCATTTATAAAGTCTATTGAGTTATAAAAATTCGTTTAAACAATTAAGCTACAATATAGGAAAATTATTTCTTTTTTAATCGAAAGATATTATCGCAAAGAATTCCTGTGGCAACAGCAGCATTTAAAGATTCGGTCATACCAAATCCGGGAATAGATATTTTATTCTTGCACAAAGATTCCACCTGAGAAGATATTCCATGACTTTCATTTCCAATAATTAAAAACCCTGCTTTGGGTAGGTCTGCTAAGGAGTGAATATTTTCACCACCAAGCAAGGCGCCATATGAGGGAATATTTGGGTTATTATTTAATACATCAGCTATATTGCTATATACAACATTAACCCGGGTAAAAGATCCCATTGTCGCACTGATCACTTTGGGATTATAAAAATCCGCTGATTCCTGTGAGCATACCACATTTTTAATGCCGTACCAATCTGCAATGCGGATAATAGTCCCAAGGTTCCCGGGGTCTCTTATATCATCTAATAGTAGAGTCCATGTATCATTTTTGATATCCACCTGATTTTCTGGAATCTCCGCAATTGCAAGCCCGGCATTATTTGTTTGATAAAATGAAATAGATTCAAGTTCGTTCTCTTTAACTATTTCAAGTACACTACTTACATCTTGTATGTCTGAGGTGTTAATTGTATTAAAAAACGAAGATGTAAGGTACAGTTTTTCTATCTTTACAGTGGAATGAAGTAACTCATTAATATTTTTAGCACCTTCGACTAAAAACCTTTGAGTTTTCTTCCTGTATTTTTTTAATTGCAATTGTTTTATTCGTTTAACAGCATTTTTAGATAGCATAGGCCAAATTTGAATAAGTATAATCTAATAATATTGCCCCTTATTACCCTTCTGTTATCAGGCTGTCTAGGCACTCGTTATTTAGAGGATAATGAAAAGCTATTAGTTAAAAATAAGATCAAAGGTGAGGTAAATATACCAAATAGTGACATTGAACCGGTAATTATTCAAAAACCAAATAAAAAATTACCTATAATTCCATTTGCCATTTACGTATGGTTTTATGAAACCGGTGAAAGATATTATGATGTAGATGAGACCCTTGAAGAAAAGCAAGAAGTGATCGAAAAATACAATAGTAGAATTGAAGCTGCTGAAAAAGAGAAGAAAAAGAACAAACTACAAAGAAAAAGACGTAAAAAAGTATCTAAGATAGATAAGAAGCTGGAGGAAGGTAACTTATTAATGCGTTGGGGAGAGCCCTTAGCAGTTTATGATAGTTCTCTTTCGGAAACTTCAGCCGCCGCAATTGAGCAGCTTCTAAAAAATAAAGGATATTTCAATGCAAAAGTAGATTATAACATAGATACGGCCAGCAACAATGAAAAAGTTACAGTTACTTATGAGCTTAATCCACAAGCCAGGTACCTGATTAGAGATGTATCCTACGACATTCAGGATTCAACATTAAAAGAAACTTTATCAAAAGCTGAAGACATAAAAAATATCAAGACTGGCATAGCTTATGACCAGGCAATTCTCATAAACAAGCGAAATGAACTTGATGCTTATCTTAAAAACCATGGTTACTTTAATTTTAACAGGGAATATATCAGGGCAACCGTAAAAAAATATGACTCTTTGAATGTAGTAGATATTAACATCAACGTTCTGAACCCGGAAAACAAAAGTTCCCACAGCCTTTATAAAATAGATTCGGTAACTATGGTTACTGATTCAGATGTAAAAACTCAGGAAGAGCAACGACAAAAGATATATTACAGGGGAATCAGTTATAAGTATTTTGAAAAGACATATTCTTCCAAAGTTTTAACAAGTCGTATTTTTGTAAAACCCGGACAATTATATAGCAGAGAAAATATTTTTGATACTCAGAGACAGTTAGGAACACTTGATATGTTCAGGACTATTAACATAACCTATGACACTCTAGGTGGAAATATTGATGTATTTATATCAGTTACCCCGTTGAAAAAATTTCAGATGGCGAATGAGTTTGGTTTGGGCATTAATATAAGCCAGGGTGTTCCGGGACCTTTTTATAATCTAACTTTAAAAAACAGGAATACATTTGGAGGACTTGAGATACTGCAATTAAATGCAAGGGTTGGTTTTGAGAGAGTGGCTACTGAAAATGAGGCTAATAATGAGTTCTACAACAACAATGAATATGGAGCAAATTTAAGTTTAACATTTCCTCAGTTTATTCTTCCTTTGGGTGAAGCAAGAAAAACAAACATGGGTAAATTAAACCCGACGACTAAAATTTTAACAGGTTACAATTACGTATCAACTCCAGAATATCAACGGGAAAATATTAATTCATACATTTCCTATCAATGGTTTAAGAATCAGAAAAACTATTATAATTTAACCCCTCTTGAAGTATATTTAATTGACTCAGAAATCAAAGATTCGTTGTTTCAGGCCAGATTAAGGGAGCTTGAATTACAAGGAAATAGCTTGATCAGAAGTTTTGACCCATCTTTTGTCAGCGCAACCTATTTTACTTTCACCAAAAACATTAACCAGTACGGGCAGGGAAGCGATAATAATTCTGCATATTTTAGATTATTACTAGAGCATGGTGGAATAATACCGGAATTCAATAGCAGCTTAACCTTTTTTAAATATGATAAGGTCTCAGTCGATTTTCGTCGATTGATAGTCTTTGATGAACGGACTCAGTTAGCTTATAAAATCAAAGGTGGGATTGCTGTACCATATGGATCAGGTAGTGATAATCTTGCCCCCTTACCTTATGAAAAATACTTTTTCACCGGGGGAGTAATTCTATAAGAGCCTGGAGATCAAAAAGACTGGGTCCCGGAGATTATCAACCCTTGTTTTTTGTAGGAGATACTGATTCTTTAGCATATGATGATAGATTTGAACAACCAGGCGAGATTTTATTAGAAGCAAGTATTGAATTCAGACAAAACCTGGCAGGTTTTATAGACATCGCATTTTTTATCGATGCAGGAAATGTCTGGAGATTGAAGGATGTCAATCTTAACCCCGAAGGAAGCGCTAATACTGAAAATGGGAAATTCGAATTTGAAAATTTCTATAAAGAAATAGCTGTTGGTAGCGGAGCCGGTCTCAGATTAGACTTTTCCTATATTGTTGTTCGATTTGATGTCGGTGTCAAGATCCACGATCCGGGCAGAGCTGAGGGGAGAAGATTCATATGGGACGAAGGATTCACTAAATATCCATACAACACCAGAGCGGCAAATCCATTTGTCCTCAATATTGGTGTTGGATATCCTTTCTAAATAGAAAAATCAGGAATACTAAAACATATCTGAGTACCTTTTTTCTCTTCTGATGAAACTTCTATTTCACCATCCTGTGCCTCCACAAAATCTTTACATAAATTTAATCCAAGACCTGTTCCAGCTTCCTGAAAAGTGCCTGGCTTAGATAAAACGTCATCTTTACTGAATAGATTATTAACTGTTTCTTTGTTCATACCTACACCATCGTCTTTCACACAAAGCCAAAGTACTCCACTCCTAACTTTAGCAGTAACAATAATTTCACCATTTTCATTGGTGAATTTGACTGCGTTGCTTACCAGATTCCTAACCACTGTTTTTAACATATTATTATCATAACGAACAGTGATTTTTTCATCTACATTATTGACAAAAGTAATATTCTTAAATTTAAGATCCATATCAATAAGCTGAGCACAACTATCTACCATTAATCTCAAATTCACTGATTCCGGTTTTGGTTTAATCCCACTCATTTGACTTTTTGCCCATTGTAGTAGGTTCTCTAAAAATGATTGAATCTTTACTACGTCCCTGCTTAGATTACCCGCTAGCATTTTCAATTCATCAGCGCTTAGATTACCACTTGCTAATAGTCTTAACACAGATCCAAATGAATTTAATGGACCTCTGAGATCATGGCTAATTATAGAAAACAGACGGTCTTTCACCGAATTTAACTGTAATAATTCATCTCTATGTTTCCGAATTTGTTCTTTTTGGTTATTTATGTCGGAAGTTCTCTGAGCGACCATTTCTTCCAGCATTTTATTTCGCTTCTTAAGAGCATTTACCCTGCTACGTTGAATAAATAAGAAAAGCAAAATGATAATTCCCGCCAGGAGAATAATAAACCAGAGTTTTTTATAAAAATACTCTGCCTTTTCTATGGAAAAGGATGCAGCATTTTTACTTTGGACGCCATCACCATTTATGGCTCTCACCATAAAAGTATATTCTCCTTCCGGAATGTCATTATAAAAAGCAGATCGGTTATTCCCTCTTTTAATCCATGTCTCATCATACCCATCCAACATATATTCGTATGAAACTTTATCAGGTTGACTGAGACTAATTCCTGTAAATTGTACCTCAAGCCTGTGTTTCCCGGGACTGATCTTTATATTTTTATTTTCATCTACACTTTCACCATCAAGAATTATATTTTCAATGTGTATAGCAGGCGGTGATAGATTTTGTTTTATCTCTGAAGGATAGATTATGGATATACCCCGGGAAGTAGATACCCAGGTACCACCATTTTCATCCGCAAATCCAATAGATAAAGAGGCAATTTCATTAGATAACATACCATCACTTCGAGAATACATCTTTGCAGATGGCAAAGAGGATGTATTCCCATGAATAAAGTTTATTAACTCTTTTTCATTGACTCGTAATAAACCGTTATTAGTAGTAAACCATAGGTCTCCCCTCTTACCTTTTATGATCTGAAAGACAGTTTGTTTTAGGATGTTTTTATTGTCAGTAATAAACTTTGGTTTATGGCCTTCTATTTTAAAAAGTCCCAGAATAGAACCAAATATTAAAGTTCCATCATTCAATTCCGTTGCTCTGAAAACGATATTTCCATCATTTGCATCATTGTCTGCTATTTTAGAAACTGACTTTTCCTTTATTCTAAAAAGCCCCTGCCCATTGGTACTAACCCATATGGTTCCTTTTTATCCCTATATAAATTAAGTATCCATGAGTCTGCTAAATCAGAATCATTTGAAAACAGTTTTACTTCATCATTTCTTAAATTATATAAGTAAAGACCTTCAACTGTCCCTATCAATAAAGAGGATTCATCATATTTGATTATATCTCTAATTTTTTCAGATTTTAAGTCACTATTCAAGCCTATTTGTTTAACAATCTGACCATCTTCAACTTTTATTATACCACTATAAGAAGCAAGCCATAATGAATTATCATTTTCTATATAAATATCTCTTACATCTATACCTTTGGTAGAAGTTAAAAAATGAAATTTACCGGAATAAAATTCTGCAACACCATTTTGGGTACCAATAAAGATTTTTTCATCACCTTTAATTATAGCATGTACACTATTTGAAGGTAACCCTGGTATTTGGTTATGTTAATGAAATTACCTCGTTTAAATCTTATTAATCCCTGATCATTGGTACCAAACCAGTAATTCCCTTCAAAATCCTCGATAATAACTTCGATAACTCCTGTTTTGAGTCCGATATTCTCCCCCACATAATACCCTGAGCTACCATCTAAAATTGCCACTCCGGCATCAGTACCAATAAATATTTTACCGCCAACGTCTTCGAAAATATAGGTAACCTCATTCCCTGGAAGATCATTTTGATTATACTTTGACAAGGACTCATCCCTTAAAGTATATAATCCGTCAGTACCTCCAAACATAACTGATCCATTTGAAATGCCATAAACTGCATTCCATTCTATCGATGGTAAATAATTATTCAATAAATTCATCGATTGGTCAAAATGAAAAACCCCATTTGCCAGGGTGGTAATAAAAACATTATTTCCCAATACATAAGTATCTGTAACGGTAACCTTTGCTATTTCCGGGTGATCAACATTACGATATTCACCTGTTGTTTTGTTAAAGAATAAGACTCCCTCTCTTGTTCCTAACATAAATTCTTTACCAAAATCAGAAATTGAAGTGATAACTCCATTTGAAACATCTTCTGGTATGAAAGACTGAAAAGTATCATTTTCATATTTCAAAAGCCCCTGGCCATTGGTCCCTATCCAAAGACTACTATCTGTATTAGAATAATAAAGAGACAAAAAACCTGATGATTTTATTGATGCATGAGTAGAAAAATTAAATAGTTCAATATCATAACCATCGAATTTACAAAGTCCATTATATGTCGCAAACCAAAGGAACCCATTTTCATCCTGGATAATATCCCTGATAGAATTGTTTGGCAATCCGTTATCTGAATTCCAAATATCTGCCTGGTAATTCAATAATGAGAAATATGATGGTAGATCACTTCCATTATTATCCTGGGACCTTAATGGAATTATTGAAAGAATCAGAGCAAAAAATATCTGCGGGAGCAGCTTAAAATTCATACTATTTATAAAAATGTTAACTTCACAAATATATAACCAAATTCCTTTAATTAAAATTTTTATAACAAATGTACAATAAAAAAAAGACTGCCCTTTCAGACAGCCTTTTTATAATTAGTATTTGATATTATTTTATCTCAAAAATAACATCTCTCTGTATTTCACTAGAGGCCAATCTTCATCATCCACAAGCAGTTCGAGCTTATCTACATGATATCTGATTGAATCAAAATATTTAATTTTGACATCATCGCAATAGGCAATTGCCTTTTCTTCAAGATCTTCAATCTTGTTGATTCTCTTTCTTTCATTGGTCATATCCTTAATACCAGAATTGATTGCAGAAATATGTTCTGATATTTTTTCGATATTCTTAACTACTTCAGTATTATCAACTCCAAGTCCTTTTAATCCATTCGCATTCGCAATCAACTTGTTTTGATAGTTAACTGCAGTTGGAATAATATGATTTAATGCCAAGTCTCCAATCATTCTGGATTCGATTTGAATCTTCATGATATAATTTTCAAGCATTATCTCATGACGTGCATCAAGTTCAACTTCATTACATACATTATGTCTGGCAAAAAGTTCTTTAGATTCTTTTGTTACATAAGCATGTAGTGCTCTAGGAGTATCTTTAATATTAGGCAAACCTCGTTTTTCGGCTTCTTTTACCCATTCATCCGAATAACCATCACCCTCAAATCTTACTTTTTTCGATTCTTTAATATATTCTCTAAGGATATTAATTACCGCCAGTCTTTTCTCTGTTCCGTTCTTAACTTCTTTCTCAACAGCTTCAGCAAACTTAGTTAACTGATCTGCAACCACGAGATTTAAAGCTGTCATTGGCTGAGCACTATTAGCTTCTGAACCAACTGCTCTGAATTCGAATTTATTACCTGTGAAAGCGAAAGGTGAAGTCCTGTTTCTATCAGTGTTATCAAGAATGATCTGAGGAATTTTATCAATTCCCAGCTTCATATACATGTTATCACCTTTTTTCAGCTTGATGTTACCATTCTCTTCAAGCTCATTAAGAACCGCAGTTAACTCGCTACCTATAAATACAGAAACAATGGCTGGAGGAGCTTCGTTAGCACCCAATCTGTGATCATTACCAGGAGAGGCGATACTAGCTCTTAAAAGTTTTGCATGGTCATCGACGGCTTTGATAGTACATACAAAGAAAGTTAAAAACTGCAGATTCTCTCTAGCACTACTACTTGGCTGGAAAAGATTTACTCCATTATTAGTAATAAGTGACCAGTTGTTGTGTTTTCCACTTCCGTTTAATCCTTTAAATGGCTTTTCGTGGAATAAGATCTTGAGCTTGTGCTTCTCAGAAACCTTACCCATTACATCCATTAATAACTGATTGTGATCTGCCGCAATGTTTATTTCTTCGAATACCGGAGCTACCTCAAACTGACTCGGTGCAACTTCATTATGACGAGTTGTTACAGGTATTCCTAATTTCAGACATTCGAATTCAAAATCCTTCATGAAGTTTCTAACTCTTGAAGGAATAGATCCGAAATAATGATCATCCAATTGTTGTCCTCTTGCAGGATCATGACCAAAAACAGTTCTACCACCCATTACCAGGTCAGGTCGTGCAGCATATAATGCCTCATCTATGGCAAAATACTCCTGTTCTACACCTAATACCGGAGTCACAGAAGTAACATTTCTATCAAATAATTTACAAACTCTGGTTGAAGCAATTCCTACAGCTTCCATTGCTTTCAATAATGGAGCTTTATTATCCAGTGCTTCACCAGTATATGAAACGAATACAGTTGGTATACATAATGTTTCATCAATTATAAACATTGGGGAAGATGGATCCCATGCTGTATAACCACGTGCTTCAAAAGTAGAACGGATCCCTCCATTTGGAAAGGAACTTGCATCAGGCTCTTGCTGAACAAGCTTTGAACCTTTAAATTTTTCAATTTCATCTAGTGGGTCGAAAAAACCATCATGTTTCTCAGCTGTTGACCCTGTTAAAGGTTGAAACCAGTGAGTGTAATGAGTTGCACCTTTATTTAAAGCCCAGGTTTTAACTGCAGCTGCAACAGCATCAGCAGAATCTTCATCGATTTTTTTACCTTTAGAAATAGCATTTTTAACTCTCTTAAATACATCAGGAGATAATGTTGCTTGCATTTGCTTTAATCCAAATGTATTTTCTCCAAAATAAGATGAAGCAGGTTTTTCCGGGAAATCAGGAGTAATCAGCTCCCTGTTTCCGAGCTGCTCAAGAGCTTTTTGTCTTAATGTAGCCATAAATTTATTTTATTGTCCAGTTAGTTTATTATTAAGTTACCATAAAAATGATGTACCAAAAATAACCCTTATTTTTTATCAATTGCAAAAAAATTGTGTTTTTCACCTGAATTTTTCACCCAAAAAAAGTGAATTTTCAAAAAAACAGCATCAAAGAGATAAAAAAAACAATGAAATCAGTGAAAAAGCATATTTTTTGATAAAATGTATAATTATGGAATTTTAACGATGTAATATCTTCAATCACCCTTATCCCAATTACTTTATAGTAAATAGTATCATTTTTAGTAATTTTGCGCCATGAGCAAAAAAGTAGCGTTTTATACATTAGGATGTAAATTGAATTTTTCTGAAACCTCTACTATTTCAAGACAGTTTGAGGATAAAGGATTTAAAAAAGTTCCTTTTACGGACACGCCGGATATATATATAATTAACACCTGTTCTGTCACTGATAATGCAGATAAAAAATGCAGAAAGATAGTGAGAGAAGCTCGTTCCATATCACCTGACGCTTACATAGCTATCATAGGTTGTTATGCTCAGTTAAAACCTAAAGAAATCTCAGAAATAAAAGGTGTGGATGCAGTTTTAGGTGCCGCAGAAAAATTCAGGTTAATTGAATTACTTGATGGCTTTATAAAAGAAAAGGAAACCAGAGTACTGGCTTCTGAGGTTTCAGAAGCAAAAGACTTTGTTCATTCTCATTCAATAAATGACAGAACCAGAACTTTCCTGAAAATTCAGGATGGATGCAACTACTTGTGTTCATTTTGTACGATTCCACTTGCAAGAGGTAAATCCAGAAGTGATACTATAGAAAACATTCTAAGTAAGGCAAATGAAATTGCTCTGACTGATGTTAAGGAAGTAGTCCTGACAGGGGTAAACACTGGTGATTACGGGATTGTCGATGGAAAAAGAAAATATCGATTTTTCGACCTGGTTAAAGAACTTGATCAGGTTAAAGGTCTGGATAGAATAAGAATATCTTCTATTGAACCCAATTTATTAAGCAATGACATTATAAGTTTTGTTGCCGAAAGTGAAAGATTTGTCCCACATTTTCACATACCACTTCAATCAGGAAGCAATAAGATCCTCAAGTTAATGAGGAGAAGATATCTCAGGGAATTATATGCAGAGAGAGTTTCAAAGATAAAATCATTAATGCCTGATGCATGTATCGGTGTGGATGTAATTGTGGGGTTTCCTGGTGAAACTGATGAGGATTTTATGGAAACCTACAACTTCTTGAATGAGCTTGATATTTCTTATTTACATGTATTTACATATTCAGAAAGAGCAAATACTGATGCTATAGAACATCAGGATGTTGTTCCGATGAAAACTCGTAATAAGAGGTCTAAAATGCTAAGAATTTTATCTGAAAAGAAAAAAAGGCATTTTTATGAGTCTCAAATAGGAAAGAATCAGGTCGTTTTATTTGAAGACGACGTAAGCGATGATGGTATGATGCATGGTTTTACAGAAAATTATGTTAGAGTCTCCGCAAAATATGATCCTGTTTTAATTAATGAGTTAAAGAGGGTGAGACTTGATAAAATTGAGGAAGATGGCAGGGTATCAGTGACAGAAATAGAAAATGAAGTGTTGGCTCATTAAAAGCCAACACTATTTATATCAATGAATCTAAGTCTTTAATTCCTAGTGAAGAATTAGTTGTAAACCCTTCACCATATTTCACACCCACCTTATGACCGAATTCCCTTGCTCTTGCTTCGAGAAACTCTATAAATCCAGGTTTGGAAATAAATGTTTCAGGTTCATCGGGATTAGTTGATTGATCACCTGTAAAAAACTGGGTTTTAAAAGCTTTCACAGATTCCATCTTTTTATCCCAAAATTCACTTACATCAACAATGAAATCCGGTTGGATAAAATCATTTTGTATAAAATGATATACTTTCTCAGGCCTCCAGGCTTCCTGGGAAAGACCCTTATCATCAAAAGTTTCTATTTTGATCAACCCGGATAAAAATGCAGAGTCTCGTACAAGTTCAGCAGCCCTTCCATGATCAGGGTGACGGTCTCTAACAGCATTTGTGAGAATCACTCTTGGCTGGAACTTCCTGATTACCTTAATAACTTTCTTTTGAAACTCCGGAGTGTTTGCAAAGAAGCCATCAGGTAGATCGATACATTCTCTTACATCAAGATCTAAAATAGCAGAAGAGGCAGCAGCCTCTTCTGCTCTGGTTTTATCTGTCCCCCTGGTTCCCAGTTCTCCACGCGTAAGATCTATCACACCAACTTTCTGTCCAAGGGATTTATGTTTTAATAATGTACCAGCACATGACAGTTCTACATCATCTGGATGAGCCGCTATGGCCAGAATATCAATTTTCATAATCTTATTTAAGGTTATGATTTAGCTACTTCTTCTTCCATTTCTTTTGCAGCAAGGAACCTTTCTGCATCAAGAGCAGCCATACACCCTGATCCTGCAGCTGTTACAGCCTGCCTGTAAATAGAATCTTGTGCATCACCACTTGCGAAGACACCTTCAACATTAGTTAAAGAAGATTTGCCCAGCGTTTTGATATATCCAGTAGATTCCATATCCACATATCCTTCAAAGATCTCCGTATTTGGTTTATGTCCTATAGCAACAAAGAATCCCTGAGCTTCAATATCGTATTCTTCACCAGTAACATTATTTTTAACTCTTGCACCGGTCACTTCCTCATCTCCAAGAACCTCTACTGTTTCAGTATTCCATAGTACTTCGATATTATCTGCATTATCAACTCTTTTCTGCATGATGGTACTCGCTCTCATTTCATCTCGGCGTACGAGCATATATACCTTATTCACGAGTTTTGACAGATAAGTAGCCTCTTCACAAGCAGTATCACCACCACCTACTACTACTACATCCTGACCTCTGAAAAAGAATCCATCACAAACTGCACAAGCAGAAACACCTTTACTATTAAGTCTTTGTTCAGACTCCAGGCCGAGCCATTTAGCTGATGCCCCAGTAGAAATAATTACAGCCTTAGCCGTAATCTCATGCTTGTCATCAACTATTAATTTATGAGGATATCCTGAAAAATCTACTTTGGTAACCATACCATATCTGATATCTGCTCCAAATCTCTCAGCTTGTTTCTGGAAATCAACCATCATTTGAGGACCGTTGATCCCATCCGGATATCCCGGGTAATTTTCAACATCATTAGTGATTGTTAACTGTCCTCCGGGCTGACCTCCCTGATATAAAACAGGCTTTAATCCTGCTCTAGATGCATAAAGAGCTGCAGTATAACCTGCTGGCCCGGAACCGATAATTACTAAATCAATATTTTCTGTAGTCATTATAATTAAATAGTTATTACACTTTTGTTAAAACAAACTATAGTCCTAAACGGAAAAGTTGCCGTAAAGTTAAAAAAAAAGGTCTCAAATTGAGACCTTTTTCCTTAATGTAAAATTTTTATCATATTATCCAAGATATGTTTTCAATGCTCTGCTCCTACTAGTATGCCTAAGCCTTCTAATTGCTTTTTCTTTTATTTGTCTTACCCTTTCCCTTGTGAGATTAAATCTCTCGCCAATTTCTTCAAGAGTTAATGCGTGCTCTCCATTGAGCCCAAAGTAAAGCATGATAACGTCTGCTTCTCTTGCAGTTAAAGTAGAAAGAGCCCTTAATACTTCTCTTCGAAGAGAATCACTCATTAATTCAAGATCCGGCTTATCTTCACCTTCATTCTCGAGAACATCTAACAGGCTATTTTCTTCTCCCTGGCTAAATGGTGCATCCATCGATACATGGCGACCACTAATCTTCATAGTATCTACTACTTCACTGGCAGTTATTTCAAGCACGTCTGCTAATTCTTCAGGTGAAGGCTCTCTTTCATATTTTTGTTCCAGATCAGAGAAAGTCTTTGATATCTTATTTAAAGACCCTACCCTGTTTAATGGTAATCTCACTATTCGTGATTGCTCAGCTAATGCTTGTAAAATTGACTGTCGGATCCACCATACGGCATATGAAATAAACTTAAATCCTCTTGTTTCGTCAAATCTTTGAGCAGCTTTGATCAAACCAAGATTTCCCTCGTTAATCAAATCACCCAGGGTAAGCCCCTGATTCTGGTATTGTTTTGCTACTGAAACTACGAACCTAAGGTTGGCCTTGGTTAATTTTTCTAGTGCTAGTTGATCTCCTTGCTTTATACGTACAGCAAGCTCAACTTCTTCATCCGGTGATAACAGATCTACTTTACCAATCTCTTGTAAATATTTATCAAGAGACTGACTTTCTCTGTTAGTGATTTGTTTACTAATTTTAAGTTGTCTCATTCGTTGTTTTTTATGATCCCACCTTAAATATAATCCGTGAAGACTAATTCTACCAACAATTAATTAGCAATATTTCAAGTTATTTAAAAATTAATTGGGATCTACTAGACACTTTCCAGAATATAATTTTGGTTTGCCTCTTAACAAAAGGAACGTGTTTACCCATGGGATAAACAATTGAAAATATTAGACAAACACTAAATTGTTAACGATCAGAAGATAAATTATAATTCAAACCTGTTTAAATACAAATTTAATTTATCGGATTATTCTTGATAAAATTGAAGAGTCAAGAGTTGACCATCCAGAATATTTTTGAATATTTTAAAGAAATATCAAAATCAACAAAAATTGAAAAATAAAAAGAGGGCTCGAAGCCCTCTTTCCAATCACTTAAATTATTATTATATAAATTACTTATTCCTTGTTTTGACGCTCTTTTCGAGGTGGCCTAGGAAGAAGTGCTTTTCTTGATAACTTAAATTTACCGGTCTTCTTGTCGACATCTAACAACTTAACCTGTATTTCTTCACCGATTTCGAGAACACCATCCATGTTTTCTACTCGTTCCCATTTAATCTCTGAGATGTGAAGTAAACCTTCTTTACCAGGCATAAATTCGATAAATGCACCGAAAGGCATAATAGATTTTACTGTACCTGTATAAGTTTCACCGACCTCAGGAAGAGCAACAATAGCTTTTACTCTATCAGCAGCCATCTTCATTTTATCCTTATCATTGGCAAAAATATTTACTAAACCGTGATTATCTTTTTCTTCAACAATGATTGTGGCTCCTGATTCTTTTTGAATTTCCTGGATGATCTTACCACCTGGCCCGATAACAGCTCCTATTTGATCCAGACCTATTTTAATAGTTTCAAATCTTGGAGCATGTTCTTTGTAATCTTCTCTAGGTGCAGAGATCGTTTTATTCATTTCTTCAAGAATGTGCAGTCGACCTCTTTTGGACTGCTCTAATGCTTCTTTAAGAATTTCATGAGATAATCCGTCTATTTTGATATCCATCTGACAAGCAGTGATACCATTTTGAGTACCGGTAACTTTAAAGTCCATATCTCCCAGATGATCTTCATCTCCAAGAATATCACTTAAAATTCTGTATTTACCAGTTTCAGGATCACTAACCATACCCATCGCAATACCTGAGACAGGATTAGAAATAGGCACCCCAGCGTCCATCATTGCCATTGCTCCTGCACAAACAGTAGCCATGGATGAAGAACCATTAGATTCAAGAATATCAGAAACAATTCTTATTGTATATGGATTATTCTCATCAGCTGGCACCACTTGCTTAAGTGCCCTTAGAGCAAGATTTCCGTGACCAACTTCTCTTCGACCAGGACCTCTGTTAGGTCTCACCTCACCAGTTGAAAACCCTGGGAAATTATAGTGTAATAAAAATTTATTTGTACCACTGTATACTGCTCCATCGATCATTTGCTCATCGAGTTTAGTACCGAGAGTACATGTTGTTAGAGATTGAGTCTCTCCTCTGGTAAATACTGCTGATCCATGAGCTGAAGGAAGGTAATCTACTTGAGACCAGATTGGTCTCACTTCATCAAATTTACGGCCATCAAGCCTTAAACCTTCATCAAGCATCAGATTTCTGCAAGCTTCCTTCTGGATATCCTTGAAATACATTCCGATCAACACCTCATCGAATTCACTTTCTTCGCCGAGGCTGTCAATAAATTCATCTTTGATGCTTCTAAACATATCAGACCTGACATCCTTGTTAGCATGCTGCTGTTTAGCGATAGCATATACTTTAGGATAAAGCTCCTGATGCATTTTATCTTTTAAGCCTTCATCGTGTTCTTCGTGGCTATATAATCTTTTTTCTGATGACCCAACCTCTTTTTCAAGTTCCAGCTGAATTTCACATTGAGTTCTAATTGCATCATGAGCCACTTTCAGAGCTTCAAGCATTTCATCTTCCTGAACCTCTTTCATCTCACCCTCTACCATCATGATATTATCTTTGGTAGCAGCAACTATAAGGCTGATATCACTTTCTTCAATTTCTGATATCGGAGCGTTAATTTTCCATTCACCTTCTCTCCTGCTTACTCTGACCTCTGATATCGGGCCTCCGAAAGGAATATCAGAAACTGCAAGGGCCGAGGAAGCTGCTAAAGCTGCAAGGGCATCAGGTGAAACATCATCATCGCTAGATATTAACTGGATCATTACTTGTGTATCCGCATGATAATCATCCGGGAACAGAGGCCTTAAGGCTCTGTCTACTAATCTACTGATCAACACTTCGTGATCAGATAATCTTCCTTCTCTTTTCAGGAAACCACCAGGTATTTTTCCAGCTGCAGCAAACTTCTCCTGATAATCTACACTTAACGGTAGAAAGTCCACCCCTTCTTTTGCTTCTTTACTGGATACGACAGTGGCTAATAACATGGTATCTCCAAGACGAACAACGGCAGATCCATCGGCCTGCTTTGCTAATCGTCCTGTTTCAATAGTGATTTCTCTTCCATCCGGCAGTTGGATGGTTTTTATAATTGATTTAGGAATCATAAAGAATTGAAAATAATATTTAAAATTTTATTTTGATGGAGTTCAGACTTCAGACGAGAGCAATATAATAAAAAAAGAGGGAATCCTATTAGAATCCCCTCTTTTGTTCTTTATTTTCTCAACTTAAGCTCCTTTAGGATTGCTCTGTATCTTTCGATATCAATTTCCTGTAGATAGTTAAGAAGTCTTCTTCTTTTACCTACCAGTCTTAATAATCCTACTCGAGTTGAGTGATCTTTTTTATTATTCTTCAGGTGGTTAGTCAAATGTGTAATTCTGTACGTGAATAACGCAATTTGTGATTCAGCAGAACCTGTATCATCTTTTGACTTTAACCGACCATGATTTTCAAAGATCTCTTGTTTCTTTTCCTTTGTTAAATACATGACTAGTTAAATTTTAAATGAGGTGCAAAATTATATTATTCAATTAATGTTAACAAGTATTCCCTTACTTATTAAAGAACTTTTTCTTTATTCTTTTTATAGCAACAGAATAAAAATCGGCATCAAACAATCTGGCATCTACTCTGGCCTGTTGTAAAAAGTATATTCCCAGTGGAAACAGGATTATATTGGCCATCCACGCCCCTAGTGTTGGATCAATAACTTCTTCCTTACCCCATTTTTCACCAAAAATACTTAAGACATAGTATATGATAAAAAATATTACTGAAACGATAGTAGGAAAACCCAGTCCTCCTTTTTTAATTATCGATCCAAGTGGAGCACCAATCAGAAACATGATTATACATGCAAAACTCATCGCGAACTTTTTATTGTATTCTACTATAAAAGCTCTGAGTTCAGACTCTTTGTCCTTAATATTTTCACTCTTAGCTTCTATCCTGCCTTTATTTTGTCTCGCTCTTGTTAAAGCTCGTCTGACAATTTGTTTTTGCGTCCCTTCAGAATCAATCCGTTCCTGAAACTTCTCAAGATTATTTTCCAGGTTATTTTTTAAAGGTTTCTTTTTCGGTAATCTTATCGGTGCAGTATGATCTCCTTCTTCGAAATCACTGGAATCTCCTGTATTAGTTGTGTCAGCCTGAGCTGATGATTCCACCTCGTCTTTCCCGGCTTCCCGATCCTCATTTGGTTCTCTATCTCTCTCTTTACGATTAGCTATGCTCTTACTTTCTCTTATCGAATCCAGCCTGGTTCTTAGCCTGTCATTGATTTCTTTATTAGCTACTATTGCTCCCGGACGATTTTCTGGATTTCTCTTAATCTCTACTTTCTTTATTTTTAAAGCGGCCGAATCCTCATTTGCTGTAGTAGAATCAACATTATTTTTCTGTTTATCCCTGTCAGCTATAGAGTCTCTTCTTGTATTATTCTTTGCAATCTGAGATGAATCTATTTTGGTTTCCTTTTTTCTAAGATCCTTTAAAGAGTCATAATACTTCACCTTTTCCTCAAGATAGTCGGGAACCAGCTTTTGTTCTATCCCGTGGTGCATAAAAAAGGATTTAGAATACTGGAACACACTATATTCAGTTTTCACTACATCTTGTTGAATAGAATCGACATCTTCGAGCAATTGTTCCCGGTTTCTCATAATTCGATTCCGGGCAAAAAGAGCCTTATCAGTTCTATCCATATCTGTCATCGATGACAGATCAAATATGAAATAAGTTTTTTCAAACTCAGTTTTTATAAAATCAGCAGGTTCATTTCGCCTTCTTTTTAAAACTGACTTATTTGATTCACCATCAGCATACCTTGCCCCATTGAACATTTCGAGCTTTAAATATCTCCCCTCATTGATAGAAATCATTCTTCCTGAATCAGCCACTGTCAAACTTATGTTACCATTATGGGCAGAATGATCATATATCATCAGATCTTTGAGCAATTGTTTTTCATCGTCTTTCCCATTGATCTTTATGCTATAATTTGGAATACCATTATAGAAGACTCCTTCCTTGAGTTCCATGGAAGGTTTCTTTTGTTTTACATCCCATAATAAACTATAAGCGTTGAGAGCAGCTCTTGGGACTAGGTAATAATTACTGTAATAAGCAGCTACAGAAAGAAAAACAGAAAATATAAAAATTGGCAATAATGCTCTGACTAGAGAAATCCCGGCTCCCTTTATCGCTGTTAATTCAAAATGCTGGCCAAGATTCCCAAAAGTCATAATAGAAGAGAGAAGTATCGCCAGCGGTAAAGCCATTGGGGTTGTGACATAAGCGAAATTAAGGAATAATTCAGCATATACTTCCATACCCAGGTCTTTCCCTATTATTTGATCCATATAGCGAAGTAATTGCTGGATCAGGAGTATAAATACAACGATACACAGGGTCAATATAAAAGGCCCTATAAAAGCTTTAAAAATAAGCTTGTCAATTTTTTTCATTCAGGCTGGCTTTTTCCAAAATTTAAAAGCAAAAATAATGCCTTAAGAGGGGGAATAAAAAGTTTTTTGAAAGTGAATATTAACCTCCTACTATTTCTTTTAGAGAACCAACCATTTGATCCCACATTTCATACAGTTCTTCGTTGTCAAAATTATCACTATGATCTGTAATAACTAAAAAAGTAGACTGGGTTAATTCATTAACCTCAAGTTTTAACTCAATATAGGAAGGTTCATCATCCTCATCTAAAAATTCATATTTAACATATATGTTAGACCGTTGCCCGGAAAGCTTAGCCTTATTCTCTTCTCCATCCCAAAAAAATAGAAAATTCTTATCTCCGTCAAGACTTACATCATCAGCAAACCATTGTGCAAGTCCTCCTGCTGTATTTAAGTAAGGGTATAGCATTTTGGGTGATGCATTTATCTCAAAATCAGCGGTAAAGGTATTTTTATTCATTTAAGCTCTGTTTCTTATTTTCCAATTTAGGACAAAAAACATAAAACCAAAACAAAATAAGTTTGAAAAATGCTTGGAGTTATAAAAATATCATCATTATATTTGCAGCCCATTTGGCGAGATAGCTCAGTTGGTTAGAGCGTCGGATTCATAACCCGGAGGTCGGGGGTTCAAATCCCCTCTCGCTACTTTTTTACTTACCAGACGTCATAATTTCCATTTAATATTACCGATAAAATGCACGGAATTGACCAGATAACTTCAGGAAACATACTTGCTTTAATTATCGGAGCTATTGTAGTTGTTTCGGTCTTATGGTTCGTTTTCGGCAGAAAAAAAAGACGATGAATAACAGATCTTTGAATACGATTTTTGAAGTAATTTACTGGCTTCTGATCCTCACATGTCTTTTTACTTTAATGTATAGTTTCAGAATTGACGAAGGACAATTACAATATGTAGGTATTTCTTTGGTAAGCTGGATTATGGCATTTTTGATAAATCGATTTATTATTAAGAAAAAGATAATAGTGAAGAATAAAAAAAAGGCAGTTGTAGACAGCCTCTTTTTTATATCCCAACTTCTTAAATATCTTATTTATCGAGAATTTTCTTCAGGTCTGCAGGACTATAATTTACAGATTTAATTGTTTTATTATCAGATTTTCTAAAGACTAAATACTTACCATCAATTTGTTGATAGTAGCATTCCTCATTCTTTTTATCCTTATAGTATTCTACAGTCTCCTGAGCCTCTGCTTCTGTGTCACAGGCCTTACTCATGTTGGAGCGCTGAACTTCATCAAAAAGCTCTCTAAACTTCTCCCCGAGCCCAAACTCCAGCACAGCTCCCGATAACACATACTGCAGATCACATAAAGCATCAGCTATTTCAACAAGGTCTTTATCTTTTATTGCCTCCTGAAGCTCCTTTAGCTCTTCTGCGAGCAAAGACACTCTCAAGTCACATCGATTTTGCTCCGGAATTACCGGGCTCTTTTCGATTGGGTGTTGAAATGTTTTATGAAATTCTGCTACTTGATTTAAAGAATCTAATTTTTCCATATTATATAAATAAAAAAAGCCCTCATTTGAGGGCTTCAATAATAAGAAATATTTTCTAATTATTTAAGTTTCTCTACTATCGCTTTGAAAGCATCAGGATGATTCATTGCAAGATCTGCAAGAACCTTTCTGTCTAACTCGATATCAGATTTCTTTAACTGGCCCATGAAACGGCTGTAAGACATTCCGTGCGCGCGAGTACCTGCATTGATACGAGCGATCCAAAGCTTTCTGAAATCTCTTTTCTTAGCTTTTCTATCGCGGTAGGCATATGACCAACCTTTTTCGACAGCGTTCTTTGCTACTGTCCAAACATTTTTTCTGCGACCCCAATAACCTTTGGCCGACTTGAGCATCTTTTTTCTTCTTGCTCTTGATGCTACGTGATTTACTGATCTAGGCATAAAATTTTGCTTTTTGAATAGTGGTGTTCGCTTTTGCGAAACTTAACTAACCAATACCCGGGTTTAACAATTTAACCAATTATTAGATGTTTAAAAGTTCACGTACTCTTGGTACGTCAGACTTGTGTACTAAAGCCATTTTAGTAAGGCCTCGCTTCTGTTTTGTTTCCTTTTTTGTAAGGATGTGGCTTTTGAAAGCATGCTTTCTTTTAATTTTGCCAGTACCAGTAAGCTTAAACCTTTTCTTAGCTCCAGATGTAGTTTTTACTTTAGGCATTTTACTACTTGTTTATTAATTAATTATTATTTCTTTTTCTGAGCTTTAGGAGAAACAAAAAGCGTCATTCTTTTACCTTCAAGTTTAGGCATCTGCTCTACCTTTCCGATATCTTCCAAAGCTTGTGCAAATCTAAGGAGTAACAACTCGCCACGTTCCTTAAATACGATCGTCCTACCCACGAAATGAACATAAGCCTTAACCTTTGCTCCTTCCTTAAGGAAGTTTTTTGCGTGGTTTAATTTGAAATTAAAGTCATGATCATCAGTATTAGGACCAAACCTAATCTCCTTCACCACAGTTTTCTGTGCTTTGGCTTTAATTTCTTTTTGTTTCTTTTTTTGCTCGTATTTAAACTTCGAGTAATCAATAATCTTGCACACAGGCGGATCTGCTTTTGGAGAAATCTCAACGAGATCCAATCCTTGTTCCTCAGCCATCTTAAGAGCTTTATCAAGCGGATAGACATCTACATCGACGTTGTCTCCAACTACACGAACCTGGCGTGCTCTGATCTTTGAATTTACTCTGTAAGGCTCTTCTACTCTTCCTCTGAAGGGCCTTCTTCCTCTTTTGGCGATATTAACCTCCTTCTTTTTAGTTAAAAATTATATTCAGGGTGCAAATATCTCAATAAATTACTTGAGTTAAAAGCATTCCCGTTAATAAATATATCAAGAATTTAATAATTCCTTACTTTTTACATCATTTATATGCTCAATAAATTCTTCTATAGTCATTGAGCCAAGGTCTCCTTCTCCGTGTTTTCTCACAGATACTTTTCCTTCCTGAGCTTCTTTTTCGCCGGCTATGATCATATAAGGTATTTTCTTTACTTCAGCATCTCTGATTTTTCTTCCAATCTTTTCATCACGGTGATCAATAAATCCATGAATATCAGCAGCCTGCAATTTTCTAAATACCTCCTGCCCATAATCGGCAAATTTCTCACTAATTGGAAGCACAGCGATCTGCTCAGGCGCTAACCACAATGGAAAATTACCTCCGCAATGTTCAATGAGAACAGCTACGAACCTCTCCATAGAGCCAAATGGAGCCCTGTGAATCATTACCGGTCTGTGCCTGTTATTATCCGAGCCAACATATTCCAATTCGAATCTTTCAGGAAGATTATAATCTACCTGGATCGTACCCAGCTGCCAGCTCCTTCCTAAAGCATCTTTAACCATAAAGTCCAGCTTCGGACCATAGAATGCTGCTTCTCCATATTCGACGATCGTCTTCAATCCCTTTTCATCAGCTGCTTCCTGGATTTCTCTCTCTGCTCTGTCCCATACTTCATCACCTCCAATATATTTAGATTTATTTTCGGGGTCACGTAACGATACCTGGGCTGTAAAATCTTCAAAACCTAGTGCATTAAATACATACAATACAAGGTCAATTACCTTTATAAATTCTTCCTTAACCTGATCCGGTCTGCAGAATATGTGTGCATCATCCTGAGTAAATCCTCTTACTCTTGTTAAGCCATGTAATTCACCACTTTGCTCGTATCGATAGACAGTACCAAATTCGGCATATCTTACAGGAAGATCTTTATAAGACCTTGGTTTGGATTTATATATCTCACAATGGTGAGGGCAGTTCATTGGCTTAAGCATGAATTCCTCTCCTTCATGAGGAGTTTGAATTGGCTTAAATGAATCTTCACCATATTTCTCGTAATGTCCACTGGTAAGGTATAATTGCTTATGACCGATATGTGGAGTAACGACAGGATCATAGCCTGCTCTTACCTGAGCCTTTTTAAGAAAGCTTTCTAGTCTATCACGTAAAACCGCACCCTTAGGCAACCACAATGGCAAACCAAGGCCTACTTTTTCACTAAAGGTAAAAAGCTCTAATTCCTTCCCAAGCTTTCTGTGATCTCTCTTTTTGGCCTCTTCAAGACGCTCTAAATATTCTTTAAGTTCTTTTTGTTTAGGAAAAGACACGCCATAAATCCTGGTGAGCTGCTTATTTTTCTCATCACCTCTCCAATAAGCACCAGCCACGTTTAAAAGCTTAACTGCTTTAACAAACCCAGTATGAGGAATGTGTGGACCTCTACATAAATCAGTAAAATTACCCTGAGTATAAAAGGTTATTGATCCATCTTCAAGACCATCAATAAGCTCTAATTTATATTCGTCTCCTTTTTCCTGATAGTATTTCAGAGCATCATCTTTGGAGATTTCTTTTCTGTCAAAAACGTTCTTTTGTCTCGCCAGTTCCAGGAATTTTTTCTCAACCTTTTCAAGGTCCTGCTCACCAAATTCGGTATCTCCAAAATCTATATCGTAATAGAAACCATTTTCGATCGGTGGCCCAATACCTAATTTAATACCTGGATAAAGATCCTCCAGAGCTTCGGCCAGAAGGTGAGCTGAAGAATGCCAAAATGCATACTTTCCTCCCTCGTCGTTCCAGGTAAGAAGCTGAACCTCTGAATCATTTTCGATTGCTCGGTCTGCATCCCATATTTCCCCGTTTACTTTCGCAGCCAAAACATTTCTGGCAAGGCCTTCACTTATGCTTTTTGCAACATCCATACTACTGGATCCTTTGGAAAACTCTTTTACAGTCCCATCAGGTAAAGTGATTTTTATCTGCTCTGTATTACTCATTTTATTTATTATTCAAATCTAAACTTTTTGGTTTCAGCGGTTGCGAAGATAAACTATCGTTCTTCCTCTGCCGTTGCTTCCAGCGCAAATATAAAGCAATTTTTTCTTCAATTGCCTCCTTCCCTGCAATCGCTTCCTCATTATCAGAAAATCTTTCGAGTATATTGTTATAAACATCTAAGGCTTCTCTTGATCTACCTAATATCCCCAGGGATTCTGCTTTTGATAACGAAGCAGGTAGCCATTGCTCACTTTTCTCAGGGATTCTGTTATAATAGTCAATAGAAGCCAGATACCTCCGCCTCTCTTTCATCCAATCTCCAGCCTCTTTAATAAGTAAAGTATTGTATTTGCTGGTATTACCTATACTGTCTACTTCAGTAAAATAGAACTCCTCCTCCCCTGCTGCTAATTTAGTTTTGAGATACAAATAGTTTAACTCGTCATTATCAGATATAGTGGATTGAGGAAATTGTTCGAAATAATTTAAAGCTTCATCAACTCTGCCCTGATCCAAACTTATCTGAATCAACTTTAGCGGACCTGAAATAAGCTTCTTATCCATTTGAATAGCTTTATTAAATTCCTCAACTGCTCTGGAAGTATCTCCTTCAACTAGTGCAATTTCTCCACTTAAAAGGTAAAAGTTAGCGTTTGCGGGTTGTAACTTTTTTGCGTTATCTATACTGGTTCTAGCCAATGAAGGCTTCTCTAATTTCAAATAATTACTAGCCAAAACAGATCTCAACTCCGGCGAGTAAGGGAGTTTATTTTCAGCTTTTAAAGCAAAAATAATGACCTGGTAACAAATCCTTTTTTGTGTAGCACATCAGCCTTTAAGAGATAGTAATTCCCATCGCTACTATCAAGGGCAAGTGCTTTATCAATTTGCTCTAATGCATCAGTATACTTACCAACATTTCTTAAGGCCTCTGCTTTCAGATAATAATTCTCCGGGTTATTTGGGTTTAATGCTATTCGCTCTTCAATAAATTTGATCTTTTCATCTGTTTCTGGAAAAACATTTTCATCAAATTCAACTAAACGTTCAGAACTATATTCCCTCTTACATGAGGACCCCGAAAACAAGATCAGGACAACTAAGGCAGATAAGAATAAAGACTGATTTTTAAGCATAATAAAAATATGGAATAGAATGCTCTATAAAATAAACTGGAAACTTACTTTAACACCAAATTTATCTACGTTGGGATTATATAAATAGTTGAGTCTGTGGTAGAAATCTACCCGAATGAATTTTAAGATATTTTCTACTCCATAACCAATTTCAGCATATGGCTTATTTTCTTTAAATGTGCCAAAAGTGCTAACCGGTCCTCCTGAAGGAGTTAATTCCGCCATAATATCAAAATTCTCCTGATCCAGGGTACCATAAACCACATTGGCATTAAATAGAAGCCTCCATTTCAATCTTTTAAGCAATGGAATTCTATTGAGAATTAAGCCTTCGAAAGAATGAGAATATCTGAATGAAACGAATTGATCACTTACAAACTCATAATTATTCATCAGGTTAAAAGCAGCAGTACTGTAAAAGAAACTTTCATTACCTAAATGTATTTCCAACAATGGGTAAGGCAATGGATTGAATATTTTACCTGCAGTAAGCTTGTATCTTGAAGTACCTAAACTTCCCAAACGTAAATTTTGAGAAACGTCAAATCTCAACTTATGATATTCAAAATCTCCCCGAGGAAATCAGGAATTCCATAGGTATACGATAAAATAAAAGTTGGCCATTTGTATGACCCCAGGCTGAGCCTTCTATTTCCATCATAAACAAACCTTTCATCCTTAGAGAACTTTGTGGTAATCTCTAGTTCATTGGTAGTCCATTCTTCTTTTACTACCCCAGGTTCGCTACTATAAATATCATAATAGGCAAAATTGAATTGAGGATCAAAATGCTTGTATTTAAATGCTATTTGCTGCTCAAAACTCCTTGAAATTTGCCTGCTAAATTTGAAATTACCATAGCGGTGATAATAAGGCCTTCTTAAAAAACCGAGTTTGTTAAATGTATAGAAAACCGGATTTGAGGAAATCTCATCCTTATCAAGGCCAGTTATTTCGACATCATACCCATATTCTCCTTCCAGAAAAGTCCACCTTTCTTTATTAAAAATATGCCTGACACTAGCGTTATATTTAATCTTTTCATCTTTGAAGCCATAGGCTAAATAGCCTCCAAGAATCCATTTGTCACTAAAATTAGTATTGGTGCGGAAACCTCCTCTCAATCGGAAACCTTCCAGATCATTTACTCCCATCAACACTGCATACGGCCCTATATCTATTTTACCCACCTGGTAGTAACCTGAAATAGCCGTCTCTACAACATCAATGTAAGTTTTAACAATCGGTATATTCTTGATAGTATCGATCATCGAGTAGACATTCAATTCAGCATCTGATAGTGGCTCATGTCTGTTTTCTTCCCAATAATCATCCTCAAAACTTCTATATTCAGGCTTCAATTCAATTGCCTGATCGTAAAATTTAGGGTCCCTGGGATCATTTACCACCCAGTTTTTATTGGACACATAAAATTTGACCAGCATACCGGCTGATCCGCTACTCAATTCATCAACATCTATAGTAACTCGCGTTTTCTTTGGAAGCCATGCATCTTTATCAGATGGAAGGAGCTCCTGTTGTATTTTGATCTTCTCTATGAAATTAAGATTAGCTGCTTTACCAATCGTTGCATCAATTTGTTTTAGGGCGTAAGTGTCTTTAGTTATCCACATTGTCCCTTTATACGCAACATCCTGTAATCTTTTCGGCTCAAAATCTATTTGATAACAAAAAAACGAATCAACCATCATGGAATCTATCAGGTAATAATCGTAATAACCCTTCCATGAGTCTGCCAGTGGGGAAACAACTTCTTTGTCAACAATGGTCATCCATGAATCATAAAAGTTATATTCCTGAAAGGATGTACCAATAAATTGTGAAGTAAAGCTACCATCTGTTACTCCGACACCTGTGATTTTTGTTTTCCTGATCACTTCCTTTTTCACCAGAGGATTATTTTTCACATAAAAATCACTGATTGATTCCGATATGAACACAGGCAATATCGGTTTTCCATCTTCTCCCGCTATCCGATCCAGGCTATCCAGTACGGTAGCAATTTCTTGCATAACCTTTTTTTGCCTGAGCTTTTCGGAAATCTTATTTACATCTATTTCAATTTTAGCATACGATTCATACTCATATGCATCGAGATTTCTTTTATCGTTTTTTTCCTTTGCCTCAATAACTTTCCTCATTATTGGATAGGACGGGTCTTCACCGGCTGTTACGACCACTTCCTCAAGAGCTATAACATCAGGCTGTAACTGAAAATTCAACTTACCATTTTCGGGAATCACCTTGGTTCGTGGAATAAACCCGATATAACTGGCCTTTATACTATCAGTGGAATTACTAATCTCCAATTCGTAGTATCCGTCAAAATCAGTTGTTGTTCCTTTGGTTGTACCGGGAATAGATATATTAGCGAAAGGAATAGGGTCTCCGTTTTCAGCATCATTGACCCTACCCGAAACTTTTGTTTGGGCAAATAAATCCATATTGATACCGAAACTGAGTATCAATAACAAAGGATAAAATATTAAATTGGATTTATTTTTAATCATCAAGCAAGATTAGCAATAAAAAATTTTACTTTCCAATATTTATAGGTTGTCTTTCACCTAAATATTCAGGTTGAGTATTTAAAATGTAAAGATCTGCATACATCGCTGTCCTTGCAAGCACTTCTCTGCTCCTTACAAAAAAACTTTCCTTCAAAGGTACTTCTTCAGCTGCAAATGCCTGTGCTTTAATATTATATTTTTTACTGATCTGTAGTGCACGGTAAGCATGAAACTCCTGGGTTATAACCACAATAGAATCCTGTCCAAATATTTTTTTAGCCCTAACTACAGAATCAAGAGTTCTGAATCCGGCAAAATCAAATGTGATCGCCTCATGGGGCACTCCCTTCTCTATCAGTGCCTGATACATATATCTTGGCTCGTTATAGGATTGATATTTATTATCTCCGCTAACTATCAAATGTTTGACTTTACCACTGTGATACAGATCTGCTGCTGCATTTATTCTTTTATTAAAAAATGGGTTCTCACCACCCTTGGTCAGGAATTTACTCGTTCCCAAAACCAACCCAACTTTTGTATTCGAAAGATCCTTTTTTGAGAAGACGAGCTCTTGTTTATTCACCCATACAACCATTAGATTTGTTATAAGAATAACAAACAATGATACCAATAATGCCCAAAGACTGATCTTAAAGGCCTTTTTTATAACAGAGTTCAATTTCATGTTTTAAAAAATTCCTTTTCTAAAAGATCAGATTTACCATACGACATTTTATACCACCTATATTTGATCTCTTCTTTTTCATCTTCAGAAAGATAAAAATCAATCTTTCTATTTTTTAATTTATGTATACAATCATAAAGTATTAATGCACCACTAACAGATAAGTTATAACTTTCAGTAAACCCATACATTGGTATTTTAATACTAAAATCAGCCATTTCTAAAGCCTGATCACTTAATCCATGTTTTTCATGTCCCAGTAAAAAAGCGGTTTTCTCTTCAGGAACAAATTCACCTAATTCGTAAGCACCTTCATGTGGAGAGGTTGCACAAATTTTATAGCCTTTTCCACGTAATGAAGTAAGACATTCCTTAACATTATTTACTTCACTTTTGTTGTAGCGATGAATATCCATCCACTTTGTTGCTCCTTTAACGATATTCCTGTTTATAGAGAATTTATTTTCCTGTTCTATAATATGGACATCCTGGAGTCCCATGCATTCACATGTCCTCAAAACCGCACTGGCATTTTGAGATTGGTAAATATCTTCCAGAACCACTGTAAGGTAACGAGTGCGAAAGTTAAGTATATCTTCGATTAATAACTTTCGCTTTTCCGTTACAAAATTTGATAAATGATTTAAAAAATCTTTTCTGGAATTTATATTCTCCATTTATACTAAAACAAGCCTAGTTGTTCTTTATCATCATCACCATCAAAATCAACAGAATCACCTGATGTATAAACATCTTTATCTTTTTCCTTGTCTGTTGATCCCTTTTCCTCCTTCTTCGGTTCTTCTGATTTCTTTTCTTCTTTAGGAGTTATATCCTTAATATCTTTAACCGATTGAAGTGGGAATTTATTTCCTATAGCTTTCCATCCTTTAATATCTATAAGATCTTCAATCTCAAATTGTTCTTCGCTTCGCTTTTTACCGTCCTGATATTTGACATTAATTACAGGCTTAAGTGCTGTAGAAGCAAAATATAATTTCGAACCTCTGCCTTCACTGATAAACAAGAATTTTTTATCCAGAGTACTGGTTTCAATCAAAAATCTCTTGATATAAGTTGTTTTTGACCCACTATCATAATATACAGCTGAAACAGGCCTTTCCGGATCAAACTTAGAGATTAACTTAACCTTACCTGCCTCATAACGATTGGTTAACTCAAAATTTGTCAATTCGTATTCACCAGATTCATAAATCACCAGGATGTTATCGTCCCCATTAAAATTCCCTAAATAACTTCCCTGTTCATCTCTGTTTAATCTTCCAACAACATCATCATACCAAATATCAACGCCTCCAAGCGTAGACACACCTGCTTCTTTAAATTGGATTTTACGCACAGGATATTTAGTAAGGATATTACCCCCTGCTCCGCGGCCTTTAATATCTACTTCGGCAAAATCAAAATCGAATACTTTTATTCGAGCTTTACAACCTGAGGTTAGATAAACTGTAACTTTTTCTGCTTCTCCGTTTGGGTTAGCTGAAAAATATGAAACTTTACTATTAGCATGTCCTTTTGTAAGATCATACTCTCTGTCACGGGTTATTGCTAATACCTGGAACCTTTTCACCATTGATCTTCCTGATTTCCCATCGAGGTAGATCATATTATAGACCATCCGTTCGTCATTTTTCTTAAAGACCCCTACATATAAGAGATCTTTACCAACAAACGTTTTATCTGCAATCTTAGTGACGAGCATTTTACCATCTCTTCTAAATACGATGATGTCATCAATATCAGAGCAGTCTGTAATAAACTCATCCTTTTTAAGTGCAGTGCCAATAAAGCCATCTTTCAAATTAGCATATAATTTCACATTATTGGCAGCAACAACATGAGCCTGGATAGTTTCGAAAGTAGTAATCTCGGTTTTTCTTTCTCTACCTTTACCATGCTTTTCCTTGATCTTTTTATAATATTCGATTGAATAATCGATTATATTCTCAAGGTTATATTCAACTTCAGCAAGCTCATCACTGTATTTCTTCATCAGCTCATCAGCCTTAAAGGTATCGAACTTAGAAATACGTTTAATTTTAATCTCTGTAAGCCTTACTATATCATCTTGTGTGATCTCCCGGTAAAAATCGGGCTTATATGGATCCAATCCTTTATCAATGGTTTCAAGAACTGCTTCCCAGGTCTCACATTCTTCGATATCTCTATAAATTCTGTTCTCGATAAAGATCTTTTCAAGGGATGAAAAAAGTAGCTTTTCCTTTAACTCACCTTTTCTGATCTCCAGCTCTTGTCGAAGTAATTCAACCGTTTGATCGGTATTATGCTTAAGGATATCTGTTACACCTAAGAAATGCGGTTTATCTTCGATAATAACGCAGGCATTAGGAGATATACTTGTCTCACAGTCTGTGAAAGCATAAAGGGCGTCAATAGTAACATTTGGTGATTGCCCTGATGCCAATGATATCAGAATTTCAACGTCCTTTGCAGTGTTATCAGTAACCTGCTTTATCTTAATCTTTCCCTTATCATTGGCCTTAAGAATACTGTCAATTAATGAACTGGTCGTAACTCCAAAAGGAATGTCTTTTATTGCTATTGTCTTCTTATCAACCTCTTCAATTTTAGCCCTGACTTTTATTCTTCCACCTCTTAGTCCATCATTATACTCAGAAAAATCAGCCAGTCCACCAGTTGGGAAATCCGGATAAATTTTCGGGTTCTTACCCTGAAGGACCTTTATTGAAGCATCAATTAACTCGTTAAAGTTATGAGGTAAAATTTTGGTACTTAGTCCAACTGCAATTCCTTCAACGCCCTGAGCTAAAAGCATAGGAAATTTAACCGGAAGTGTTACAGGCTCTTTCTTTCTACCATCATAACTAAGCTGCCAATTCGTTACCTGAGGATTGAAAACAACATCAAGCGCGAATTTGGATAATCTTGCCTCGATATATCTAGGTGCTGCTGCAGAGTCTCCTGTCCTTATATCTCCCCAGTTACCCTGAGTTTCTATCAGAAGATCTTTTTGCCCCATATTAATGATCGCATCACCAATAGATGCATCGCCATGGGGGTGATATTGCATTGTCTGACCAATGATATTTGCAACTTTATTAAATCTTCCATCATCCATTTCCTTCATGGAATGCATGATCCTTCTTTGCACGGGTTTAAATCCATCGCCAATGGCCGGGACTGCTCTTTCAAGTATTACATAGGAAGCATAATCAAGAAACCAATTCTCATACATCCCTCCAACGGGAATAACATCATGAATTTCTTCTTCCTCGTTATTTGAATTATTTTGGTTATTATCTTTTGCCATCTAAATTATGCTTTTTCAATTTCACTTTCTTCTGTTTCCAATAAAGGTATCTTCCCTTCTTCTACGACATCCTTTTCTACTCGAAGTTTATCAATAATAAACTCTTGTCTTGCTGGAGTATTCGTACCCATATAAAAAGTCAGTAATTTATTGATACTGGTTTCTTTATTTATAATGATTGGACTCAACCTAATATCTTCACCGATAAATCCGCCAAATTCGTCCGGGGAAATTTCACCTAACCCTTTAAACCTGGTTATCTCCGGTTTATTTCCAAGCTTAGCTATCGCTTCCCTTCTTTCCTCTTCAGAATAACAATAGATAGTTTCTTTTTTATTTCTAACCCTAAATAATGGAGTTTCAAGAATATAAACATGACCGTTTCTTACTAAATCAGGAAAAAACTGAAGAAAGAACGTCAATAAAAGTAGGCGAATATGCATTCCATCAACATCTGCATCAGTAGCAATAATCACTTTTCTATATCTAAGTCCATCTAACCCATCTTCAATGTTTAATGCATGTTGAAGTAGGTTTAGTTCTTCATTTTCATATACGATCTTCTTTGTTTTACCAAAGCAGTTCAATGGTTTTCCTCTCAAAGAAAAAACAGCCTGGGTTTGAACATCCCTTGATTTTGTAATAGACCCTGACGCTGAATCTCCCTCTGTTATGAAGATCATCGTCTCGTCTTGCTTATTACCTTTTTTGTCGTTAAAGTGATTTCGGCAGTCTCTAAGTTTTTTATTGTGTAGGTTAGCCTTTTTAGCACGGTCATTTGCCAATTTTTTAATTCCGGCAATATCCTTTCTTTCTCTTTCTGATTGCTGGATTCGTTTTTGAAGTGCTTCAGCAGTGTCAGAATGCTTATGTAAGTAGTCATCAAGTACCCTTTTAACAAAGTCATTCACAAAAGTCCTCATTGTCGGGCCTCCAGGACCAACATGGGTACTTCCAAGTTTGGTTTTTGTTTGCGATTCGAAAACAGGTTCCTGAACTCTTACAGCAACTGCTGCAGCGATCGCCTGCCTGATATCGACAGCCTCATAATTTTTATTATAGAATTCACGAATGGCTTTGACTATTGCAGATCTGAATTCGGCAAGGTGGGTTCCTCCCTGAGTAGTAAACTGACCATTAACGAATGAATAATATTCTTCACCGTACTGATTAGCGTGAGTCATGGCAAACTCAATATCCTCTCCTTTCAAATGAATGATGGGATATCTATTGGCTTCTTCATCCGTTTTCTTATCCAGTAGATCATAAAGACCTCTCTCCGAATGATATTTTTGGCCATTGAAATTAATTGTCAACCCGGCATTAAGGTAACAATAATTCCATATTTGATTTTCCAGAAATTCGGGAATAAACCGGTAATTCTTAAAAATGGAGTTATCCGGAGTAAACTTGATAAACGTCCCGTTTCTTTCAGAGGATTTTTCTACAGGCTTCTCTTCCTTAAGATATCCTTGTTCAAAATAAGCTTCTTTCTTTTCCCCATCACGGTAAGAAATAACTCTGAAATTAGACGAAAGTGCATTTACAGCTTTGGTACCCACACCATTCAACCCTACAGATTTTTGAAAAGCACCTGAATCATACTTTCCTCCTGTATTGATTTTTGAAACGCAATCAACAACTTTACCAAGAGGGATACCCCTACCATAGTCACGTACCTCTACATGATGGTCTGTGATTTTGATGTAAATGGTTTTACCATTTCCCATCATGTGTTCATCAATCGAGTTATCTACAATTTCTTTTACTAAAACATAAATACCGTCATCAAATGAAGAACCATCGCCTAATTTACCAATATACATACCCGGCCTTAGCCTGATATGCTCATTTGGTTCAAGCGATTTGATACTGTCCTCATTATAAACTACTTCACCTTTCGAATTTGCCATTATTGCTTGATTTCAGTTCTTATTCAATCCATAAATATATAAAAGGAAGTGGAATATTTATCAGGATATTAAAATTTAAAAATTACCTGCTCCTTGAGGAATCACCCAGCAATCTCAGTATAAAAATCTGATAAACAGTCCCTTAAACTGATTTACTTATTATATGGTTTCATTAAAGAATAAATCATAAATAATATTCCGAAAATAATTACTGGAATTCCTATATATAATAACATCTCACCACCAAAATTTCCTTTTATTGTTGGACTATTTAAAAAGCCTACAAAAACAACGAAAGAAACCAGCAAAATATTGATTCCAATAGCACTGAGGTATAGTGAGCTTAAAAAGTTATTTCTTTTTTGAATACTCCCATTCAAAAACCCTGATTTCAAATCCATATTTTTGATAAACTGCGTAGCAGCCAAAAATATCCCTGAGGCTACAATAAAAATTCCAAATACAGAATAAAAGAATTCATTTTTTGAAAGAAAAAATTTGTTCATATCTTCATAAACACCAATTTCTACCATTCCTTCTAAACCTGCATAGGTATAAAAAAAAGTTACAAAAAATCCGGCTATTGAAAAAAACCAGAGTAAACGCAGTACTTTATCCATCTTATTTATTTTTTGACAAAGGTACAAATATTCATCATTAGTGTGCCACCCAAAAAAGTTTGAATTAAAAGATTTAAATGTACCTGGTTTTGCATAAGGCAATTTTGAAAATAAATAATATTTTTTTTATTAAATTTAAAGTTGAAAACCCAAATAAACGATGGAACTATCCCCTGTAGTGATTGCTATACCGATATATTTCCTGCTGATAGGAATTGAAATGGTTATTCAGCATGTGAGGAAGATTAAATTATATCGAGTAGGTGATGCCCTGACTAACATTAGCTGTGGTATTACTCAGCAAACAACCAATTTATTTCTCAAAGTTGGAGTATTATTTATTTATCATTTCATTTATGAAAACTTAAGGATTTTAACTATTGAGCCAACTTGGTATTCGATGATTATTCTTTTTGTTGCAGCTGATTTTTGCTATTACTGGTCTCATCGCATGAGTCATGAAATAAATTTATTCTGGGGCGGACACGTAGTTCATCATCAAAGTGAAGATTATAATCTTTCAGTCGCTCTGAGACAAGGAACATTTCAAATATTATTTACAGCACCATTTTACTGGCCATTAGCGATACTTGGTTTTGACGTGATAACATTTACACTTATTTCCGGATTAGTGACTGTTTATCAATTTTGGATTCACACAGAGACAATCAATAAAATGGGGTGGTTTGAGAAGATATTTAATACGCCAAGTCATCATAGAGTCCATCATGGAAGAAACCCAAAATACATCGATAAGAATCATGCAGGAGTATTTATAATATGGGATAAAATGTTTGGCACTTTTCAGGAGGAAGAAGAAAGGCCTGTATATGGAGTGACGGTACCAACAAATTCCTGGAATCCGGTTTGGGTAAATCTGAAGCATTTCAAAGAAATGGCTCAAAATATGAAAGGAATGAAATTTAAGGATAAATTAAAATTTACATTCAACAAACCTGGCTGGATGCCTTCGTATCTTGGTGGAATGAAAGGAATTCCGGAGGTAGATAAAAAAACCTACATAAAATATGACACCCCTGCCCCGGTAATAATAAATTTATATGCAATATTTCAATACATAATTGCTCTGGTAGTCACTGCTCTTTTTCTTTTTAATGAGGGACAGTTTTCGTTACTTGAAAAAATAATCATGAGTACTTTTATTATATGGAGTGTCGTGCACACAGGTATAATTCTTGAAAAGAAAAAATGGTTTTATATCCTTGAGCCATTGCGAATTATTTCAGGTGTTGCCTTAAGTTATGTCTTTCTTGCAAATATGAATTTAATGTCGGCAGGTTTTATTGCCACAATCTGCGTAGCTTTGATTAGCTTTGTATGGCTATTTAAAATAAGTAAAACCCCTTATGAAAAGTCTGCTCTCAGTAAAACTGCTGCCTGATAAATCATTTCTACATTTATTTTTAATTATAATATTTGTTTCAGCTTGTGGCTCAGATATAGATCTTCCCAACTTCAATGAGGAAACCTGGATAAATGATATTAATGGTTGTTCCGGCGAAAGAATCGAAATGATCGAGGAACTGGAATTAAATAAAGGAATGCTTATTGGCTTAACTACTCATGAACTTAAAAAAGCTCTTGGAAGCCCTGATAACATTGTATTATATACCCGAAACCAAAAATACTATCATTACTATCTAAATGCCGGTAGTCAGTGCCAGGATGTTTCAGCAGATGCGGAAGAAGGACAAAAGCTGATAATAAAAATGAGTGCTTTAGATAAGGTCAGTAATGTTGAATTCCCTGTTAATTAGAGTAAATTTCCATATTTGCAGCTTCCATAGTTAACCCCGGTCCGAAAGCAGCTGCAAAAGTTTTACCAGTTTTTCCTTCTGAAATCATTTTCTGTATCACATAGAATATAGTTACTGAACTCATATTTCCGTGACTTTCCAGAATCTCATATGAATGCTGTAATTGTTCTGAGTTTATTCCAAAAGCATTCTGAAATGCCTCCAGGATTTTTCTTCCTCCGGGATGGATAGCATAATTAAGGGTTGAATCTTTATCAAAGCATGCAGCAAACTTTTCCAGTTGATCTCCCAGGAGTTGAGGTACATAAGAAGATAATTTCATATTAAAGCCTTCATCACCTATTTCCCAGGCCATATCATTCATACTTTCAGGAATAGTTTGAGTTTCAAAGCTATTAATGGAGGCCAGTTTTCTATTATCAGAATCAGTTCCTTCTACGACTATCATAGCAGCGCCATCAGCAAACAAACTGTTTGAAAGAAGGTCATCATGCTTTATAGAATTTTGAAAATGAATACTACACATTTCAACGTCCACAATCAAAATTTTTGCCTCAGGACTGCCTTTACAAATATCTTTGGCCATTCTAAGGGCAGAAATACCAGCATAACACCCCATGAAATTTATTGATTGTCTAAAAATCGTTGGATTCAGACCTAAATGGTATTGAATATCATAATCTAAGCCGGGAGCATACATACCGGTACAGCTTACAGTGATTAAATGAGTGAATTCTACATCACCAAATTTTTTATCTCGGATCTTTTTAACAGAAGGAATTAACCACTCCAGAATGGATTTCCGATAAAGATCCATTCTTGTTTTGGTAGATGGAAAAATGATCCGATCTCCTTCATCTGCGAAAAAATCCACACTTCTACCACGATAATAATCCTCGACAACACTTTGTCTTCTTTTAATACCTGTTGCCCTGTAAAGTACATTAAATGCCCTTTGATTTCTTTCATCGAGGTTTAATGCTTTTCCCAGAACTTCCTTTAATTGTGGCTGCTCTATATCATATGGAGCTTCAATAAGTTCTAATCCGGTTATGTACATAATATTAATATACAAAAAAGCCCGGTATTGTTTTGCCGGGCATAATATTTTTTACTTATATTTTGAAAAGCTACACATCAATTGCGGTTTCATCCGATTCAGGCTCATCTTCATCTTTTACAAACACTACTAATATAGCAGCAAGTGTAAATGAACACCCCGCTATAATCAATGCATAAATCGCCTGTTCTCCGAATACATTTTTAATCAACGGACCACCAAAAATTCCATTTATAATTTGAGGAATAACAATGAAAAAGTTAAATATCCCCATATAAACTCCCATTTTTCCAGAAGGAATAGATCCTGCCAGAATTGCATACGGCATTGCCAGGATACTCGCCCAGGCAAAACCAATACCTATCATAGAGATAACCAGGTAGTCCTCATTTGTTATAAAATACACAGAGAAAAACCCAATTGCACCACATATTAAGGATATTGAATGAGCCATCTTCCTCGATGTAACCTTTGCCAGCCATGGAAGAACAAAAAACGCATACACCGCAGATACGCCATTGTAAACTCCGAATATAATACCAACCCAGTCACCAGCATCATTATAGGCTGCTGAACTAGTATCAGAAACCGGTAATCCATATATATGTTGTGCTATTGCAGGTGTAGTAAATACCCACATGCTGAATAATGCAAACCAGGAGAAAAACTGAACAAGCCCCAGTCTCCACATGTTATTTGGGATATTGGCAAAATCTTTAAATATCTGAAAAAATCCGGTTTCCTCCTCTTCATCAGGTGCTTTACCATGAAAAGCTTCATATTCCTCTGGAGAATACTCTTTAACACCAGAAACAGTAATAAGAATTGAAATAATTAAAACAGCTGCTCCTATGAAAAAAGAATAAATCACATTAAGAGGCACTTCATTTTCCGCTGCGGGATTATCAACTCCTAAATAATTTTTAAGTATGTATGGCAAAGCTGAACCTATTACTGCCCCTATTCCTATTAAAGTAGTTTGTACACTAAAACCGAGAGTTCGCTGGTCTGAAGGTAACATATCTGCAACTAATGCCCTGAAAGGTTCCATGGCAATATTTATCGAAGCATCCATAATCATAAGAAAGCCAGCTCCAACAAACATTGCAGGCATGAATTGAGCAAACTGACCTGCATTCGGCATTAAAATTAAAGCTATCGAGGCCAAAATAGCTCCAACTAGAAAATATGGTTTTCTCCTACCTAGTTTATTCCAAGTTCTATCAGAATAGTGTCCTACTATCGGTTGAACAATTAATCCGGTAAGAGGTGCTGCAAGCCAAAACCATGACAAATGCTCTACATCTGCCCCGAAAGTCTGTAATATTCTACTTGCATTTGCATTTTGTAAAGCAAAGCCAAATTGTATACCTAAAAATCCAAAGCTAAGTAACCAAATGTCCAGAAAACTTAGTTTGGGCATTTTCTTTGTCCCTGTACTCATCTTTAGTTCTCGTTAGTTATAAAAATATAATACGCCCACGGATCAAGACTTTGTCTTGTAGTTAACTCAACTTCAGTACCTGACATATAATCTTTGTGTGCTCCTACCCATTCGTCAGGAATACTGACGTCCTGAGAATCTCCTGATAGATTTAATATCACTGAAACAGTATTTCCGTCTTTTGATCTGTCGAATGCAAATACATTCTCATTTTGCAGATCAACAGGTTCAGCCGGTGCTCCAAATTCGCCATTATACAATGCAGGGTTCTCTTTTTTCAACTTTAAAAGCTTTGTATAAAAATCTTCAAATTTATAGTCACCCCATTCTATCGTGTCCTTTACAAAAAATTCCAGACGTTCGTCTAATGCTGCTTCCTGACCACTATAAACCAGAGGCATTCCCTGCACTGTTGACATTAATACTGCAAAGGTCTTAGCTCCATCACCATATCTTTCGAAAACAGTACCATTCCAGCTATTCTCGTCATGGTTAGAAGTGAAATTCATTCTAAAGGCTTCCTCTCCATATCTTTCCCTGTCATTTTTAAGAAAAGGACCGATATCTGACGCTTTCTTTTCTCCTTCAGCGATTTGATTAGATAAAGCATGAAATCCCCACCCATAAGTCATATGGAAAGCTGAATCGTGCATTTCAGGAACATCTGATTCTGCCAACATAAAAAGATCTTTGATTTTCTGAAGGCTGTCAACTGCCGGATTCCAAAATGCCATTGGTACCTCATGTGCAACATCACATCTGAACCCATCAATATCGGCTTCATTTATCCACCATGCCATTTCATCTCTCATGGCATTATGAAGTTCTTTATTTTCATAGTTTAGATCGGCAACATCCGTCCAATCTGTTCCCGTTGGTGGAATTAAATTACCTTCTTCATCTCTATTATAAAAATCAGGATGCTCTTCGGTCCAGTGGTGATCAAAAGCAGTGTGGTTGGCCACCCAGTCCAGAATTACAATCATATCCAACTCATGCGCCCTGTCAACTACTTTTTTAAAATCTTCCAGAGTTCCGAAATTCTCATTTACAGCCGTATAGTCTCTGATAGAATAATAGCTACCAAGGCTCCCTTCTTCAGGCCCCTTCCTGTTTTCTATCCCGATAGGCTGAATTGGCATAAACCATAATATATCCACTCCCATTGCTTTGAGTCTTTCCATATGCGGTAAAAAAGCATTAAATGTACCTTCAGGTGTATATTGCCTGACATTCACTTCGTAAATGGTATAATCTTTTGCTGCCTCAGGGTACTTATTTTCGCGAACTTCCTGAGCTACTTCAGATTTTTCTTCGGTTTTTTCCTGGCCGCAGGAAATAACTCCAAAAGAGGTTAGCAGAAAAAATAATAGCAAAGCTATTTTACTTCGTTCTTTCATGTTATTCAGGTTATTTATTTAGGTTATAATTAATTCAGTTTTTTAATTTAGTGAACTACCATTTCACTCTTATTTCACCTTTTTCGTTCTCAAACTCAACATATGGTAATTGATCGGCATGTAACCCATCATCATCATCATTATAAAAAGGATCAAAGTTTGAAATCTTACCAATAAATCTATATTGTTTGATTTCTCTGACTGATTTTTCTGATCCGTTGATAGATAAATTATCAATTTCAAATCCGTGAAAAATCAATTGGATCTTATTAAAAGAACTTTCCATCTTTCCTTCTGATGAAAGAAAAACTAATTCATTCTTTTCAGGATCATAAGAAATAGTTCTCTGGTAATATTTATCTTCTTTATAGTCGAATGATATATTATCATCTTCAAAATGAACAAAATTAAAAACGCTACCGGTACTACCCTGATAAAGATGAATCTTTAGAACTCCGTCGTGGTTCTCGTTGGTATTTTGCACCAGGGATTGCTCAGTAAAAAAAGTGCCTCCACGTGCGAACAAGGGGTACTTAGCTATTTCATATTCAAGAATTGAGACTTCACTACCAATATATTTTTCATCTGTAAAAAGATCATACCATACACCTTGAGGGAAATATATTTTAACAAAGTCTGTATCTGACCGCATTGGAGCAACCATTATCGAATCTCCAAATAAATATTGATTTTCAAATGCCCCGTCATATACTGTTGAATCATTTGACCAATAATAGGCCAGAGTTCTGACTATTGGCATTCCATTATTATGTGCTTCCCAAAACAAAGAATATATATAAGGCATTAACTTATACCTTAATTCAATAAAGTTTCGAGAAACATCTTCCACTTCTTCTCCAAAAGACCAGGGTTCGGCATCAGTAGAATTGACCATGGTATGACCTCTAAAAAATGGAGTGAAAGCTGATTGAGCTATCCATCTGGCAAATAACTTTCCTGATGTTTCACCAACGAAACCACCGGCATCATTACCGGCAAATGCCATACCGCATAAACCCATACCAGCTAACATTCTTGCTCCTAATAACATATGATCGTCTGAGGAAACATTATCACCTGTCCAAACTGCGGCGAATCGCTGGATACCGGCATAAGCTGAACGGGTCAGGACAAAGGGTCTTTCATTTGGCTTATTCTGAATTATTCCTTCCGCAGTAGACCTTGCCATTTGCATCCCATAAACATTTCTGGCTTTCTTATGACTGGTCTTATCTCCATCATAATCATTGATTATAAGATCAGGAGTAGATTGCCCCCAGGAAGCGATTTCATTCATGTCATTCCAGATACCGGTAATATCCAGATTCGTATAGTAACCTATTTTATCTTTCCACCAATCTCGTACTTCAGGATTAGTAAAATCAGGGAAATTGCTCCAACCAGGCCAAACCTGGGCTGCAAAATCTTCACCATCGGGATATTTCATAAAATATCCTTTATCTTTCCCTTCTTCATAGGCATCGTAGCCCTTTTCAACTTTAATACCAGGATCTACAATTACCACAGACCTGAATCCATCTTCTTTCAAATCACTGATCAATTTTTTCGGATCCGGAAACCGCTCATTGTGAAAGGTGAAAACTTTGTAGTCTTCCATATAATGGATATCAAAATACAGTACATCAGCTGGTATTTTTTTATCTCTGAATGTTCTGGCTAAGTTTCTTATTTCGTGTTCGGGATAATAGCTATACCTGCATTGCTGATATCCTAATGACCATTTTGGTGGTAATGCCTGTGTACCAGTCAACCGACAATAAGCCTGAGTAATCTCTGCCAGGCTATCGCCTAAAATGTAATAAATATTTAATGAGCCATTCTCAACGGTTATGGAGGTAAACCGATCATTACTCGCCCCAAAATTAAAAGAAGATTTATAGGTGGAATCAAGGAAAACACCATATAAGCCATCTTTATGAACCCCTAAATAAAAAGGAGTTGTACAATACATCGGATCATCATCCGGAGAATATGCAAACTGATCAGTATTCCAATTGACATACGCTCTTCCTTTTTTGTTTAATGGCCCTGTTTTTTCACCCAATCCAAGGAATTTCTCATCCTCCTTTAATCTTTTGTAAACAGTCAATTCATTTCCGATAAACCGGGTACCTAGTGAATCATCTTTGGTTAAAGACTTTTCACTATGATTTAATAAATCGACAATAAATTGGTACTTATATATTTCCAGATGACCTTTGGTTGTTGAAAATCGAATTTTACTATCAAGGTCATCAAACTTCACCTCTTCATTTATCTTATCCGGATTGGTTATAGCATATGAAAAATCCCGTTCATCTTTGATCATGACCCTTACTCTAAAAATCTGTTCATCAAATGAACTAATTTCAGCACTTCCATTTGATAGTTTCAAAGATATTTTTGAATCATTAAAATCAACTTTGTCAACAGAACCGACAGACTCACTTAGAAGAGACATAATAATCTTGTTTAATGTGTGCTTTTAGCATTAAGATAGCTTAAAAAAAAGCCATATAGCACAAATAAACAACAAAAATTATTAGTATAAATACTTCATAAAAAGAACAAAACCCTGCAAAATCGAAGTTTTGAAGGGTTTAAATCGTTTGAAATCTCCTTTTAGGAAAATTATTTTTTGTGAGTAGATTCTCTTGAGATCACATTAGTTTTCAACACAATATTTTCTTTTTCTACCTCTTCACCTTTTTCAGCTTCAAGAGCTTTGAACATTAACCTGGCTGCCTCTGCGCCCATTTCATAACCGGGCTGGGAGATAGAAGATAGAGCAGGCTCAACCAGAGAGGCTAATTGCCAATCGCTAAATCCAATTACACCAATATCCTGTGGAACTTTTAATCCTGAATCTTTAATAGCTTTTAAAGCACCTATTGCAGCAGGATCATTTGCAGCGAACACTGCATCTGGTTTATCGCGCAAATCTAATAGAGGTTTTGTTTTTTCATAACCTTCTTCTATTGTACCATTTGCACATTCGATGACATAATCCCTGCGATAATCCAGTCCATAATCTTTCAAAGCCTGCTGATAACCAGCATAACGACTTTTTGATAAGGTAAGATTTAAAGGACCTGCCAAATGAGCTATTTTTTTATACCCTTGTTTTGCCAAATGTTCTGTAGCCTGATATCCACCCTGATAATCATCTATAACCACTGAGCTAACATCAAAATCATCAGATTTCCTATCAAAAAACACCATAGGTGTCCCACCATCGGTTACTTTTCGTAGATGATCATAGGTTTTAGTCTCCTTACTAAGAGAAACAAGCAATCCATCTACCCTGCTTGCTAATAATGCCTGAACACTTTTCTCTTCACGTTCCTGCAATTCGTTAGTCTGACATACCATTACGTTATACCCTTTGTCATAAGCAATATCTTCAATGCCACTAATAACATTGGAAAAGAAAAAATGTACGATCTGTGGCACTACTACACCAATGGTGTTCGTTTTTCTACTTCTCAGACTGAGAGCAATTGCATTTGGCTGATAATTATATTTTTTAGCAAGATCAGAAACTGCCTTTTTAGTATCCTTTGAAATATCAGGATGGTCTTTTAATGCCCTGGATACCGTTGAAGGCGAAATATTCAATTCCCTTGCAATATCTTTTATTGTTACCTGATGTGAATTTCCCATGTGTATTAATTTACATATGAATATATCCCATTATTTATTAATTAACCTAATGTTTAGATTAATCAGAGATATAAATTTCATAAACAAATTCTAAAAATTAAAAAAGTACTATTTATATCCTAATAAATTATTACAGTTCCTTAAGATAATATGTTTACCCGAAAAACTAGTAAAAACAATTAAAAAGATTTCAACTGAAATTTACGCAAACGATTGAAATAATACCATAAATGATCAATACTTAAAACCCGTGAAAATTTATGTATAATAACATTCTTTTGATTAAATTATAAATGTTTCACTACAGTATCCGTAGTGATAACACAAATATAACCTAAGTAAAAATATTGCTAAAATACAATTTTAACCAAACCTATATAGACATAAAAACATGAAAAACTTTTACCCTCTATTATTAATATTTTTTATTTATTTTTCATCCTTTGGTCAGGATGGAGAGAATATCCAACCGACAATATCACCTGCAAGCTTTTCATTTACGACTGAAATAACCATAACATATGATGTTACCGGAACAAGTCTGGAAAGCTTGAATAATGCTTATTTATGGATGTGGCTTCCTTCCACTACTAATCCGGCGGATGCACAATTTAACAAAAACCCTGCTGATAGTGACCCTACATCAACTGCTCCGGCTAAGTTTACTAAAATCACGGAAGGTGGAAATACTACATTTACATTGACACTTACTCCAGCTGATCATTTTTCATCTATTCCTGAAGGACAAACAGAATTGGGAATGCTACTAAAAGGAAATGATTGGGCTGATGGAAAAACTGTTGACTACATTACCGAAACTGGTTTTGCTCTGACTATAAATAATCCGGAAACAAGCTATTTATTTGTTAGTGAGGGAGAATCTATTTCATTTAATGGTAGAGTTAATGAGCAATCTACAGTTAGATTTTTAGTTAATGGTTCAGAAGTAAACTCTACTTCAACATCAGGAGATTTTTCTTTCAATTATACTTTCAATGATACAAATGTCAGCTTTATAGAGATTGAAGCCGGCAACGGAAGTGAAACAATCACATATGACTTCGATATTATTTTCGAAGGGTCTCAACCCACTGCTCCTCGCCCTGCTGATATCATTCCAGGTATTAATTACCATGAAGGTGATGACACTAAAGTAACCCTGTGCCTTTTTGCTCCAGGTAAGAATGATGTTTTTTTATATGGAGAATGGAATGACTGGACTATTTCTACTTCGACACAAATGAACAAAGATGGAGATTATTTCTGGCTGGAAATAAATGGGTTAACACCCGGTCAGGAATATGCTTTTCAATACCTTGTCGACGGATCTACTTTCATCGCTGATCCATATTCAGATAAAATTTTAGATCCCGATGATCGATATATTCCCTCTGAAACTTTTCCGAATCTTAAAGAATTTCCTTCAGAGGCAGCTCATGACGAATGGTATTTCAATAGATTCTCAGTACTTCAAACCGCCCAGCAAGAATTCGTATGGCAAAATGATGGATATCAGAAGCCAGAAAAAGAGAATTTAATTGTTTATGAGCTGTTGATAAGAGATTTTTTTGAAGGAGATCAAAATAAGAATTACCAGAATTTGATCGATACTTTAGGATATTTTAAGTCCATGGGAATTAACACTATTGAATTGATGCCGGTAATGGAATTTGCTGGTAATAACAGCTGGGGCTATAACCCTACTTTTTTCTTTGCTGTAGATAAATTTTACGGCACTAAAAATAAACTAAAGGAGTTTATAGATACTGCCCATGGAATGGGAATAGCTGTTGTTTTAGATATGGTTCTCAATCATGCAGATGTTCCGTTTCCTTATGCTACTATGTGGTTCGATTTTAATAGTGATCCCATAAGGCCTACTGCAGATAATCCTTATTTTAACGTAGAGGCTACTCACCCGTTTAATGTATTTTTTGACTTTGATCATTCTTCCTCATATACACAGGATTTAATGGACACAGTTAACAATTATTGGGTGAATGAATATCATTTCGATGGATTTAGATTTGACCTGAGTAAAGGGTTTACTCAAAAACAGACCTCTGATGTAGGTGCATGGAGTTCATACGATGGCGAAAGAATTGGCTATTTGAAGAGGATGGCTGATGTTATATGGCAAAATGATCCTAGTACCTATGTTATTCTGGAGCATTTTGGTAATAACACAGAAGAAAAAGAGCTATCAGATTATGGAATGATGTTATGGGGCAATATGCACGGCCCGTATAAAGAAGCAATACTAGGTTACCACGATAATAACAAGTCTGATATTTCCGGTGGGGTAGCCCAATTCAGAGGTTGGAATAATAATCATTTAGTAACCTATATGGAAAGCCATGATGAAGAAAGACAAATGGTAGAAGCTCTGAATTACGGAAATAGTTCCGGTTCATATACTGTTCGAAATGAGGATATCGCTCTTGATAGAGTAAAAGCTGCATCAGCATTCTTATTTCTACCTCCAGGACCGAAAATGTTCTGGCAATTTGGTGAACTTGGATATGATGTGAGCATTAATTTCGATGGAAGAACATCTCCTAAGCCCGTGCTTTGGGAATACTACGATGAGCAAAACAGGAAAGAAGTTTATAATACTTTTAGCAGAATTATTCAGTTAAAAAATATTATAAATGCTCAAAACATGAATTCAGATGCATTCACAGCATCATGGACTTCATCGATTAAAACATTTAAATACACATCAGATAATTTAAATGTAGTAGTAATGGGTAACTTTGGAGTTACAGAAGGCACTACAACACTTTCACTTCCAAATACCGGAGAATGGTATTCTGTACTAGCAGAAGAGTCGATTAATTTTGATAATGTAACCTTGAATCTGGATCTGGCACCGGGAGAGTTTCATATTTTAACTGACAATCCTGATTTACCGATCGAAAGTATCGGACCAACAGGAGCTCCATCAATTCTAAATAATATTTTAACTGTTGAAGATGACATCGATAATACTGATTTAATTATTTATCCTAACCCAACGAAGAACACAATCAATGTTTCAGGATTAGTTAAATCTGATATTAAATCAATCAATATCACTAATAACTTAGGACAAATCCTCAAAATTATTGATATTAGCAAGGAAAATGTTTCCCCTACTATTGATCTTACAGAGTTTACTCCGGGGATCTACCTCGTACATTTCATTGGAAAAGAAAAAACAACAACCCAAAGAGTTATTAAAAATTAAATAATAAAAGTTTATGTCTGAAGTAAAGAAAACCTTAAGAAGTGGTGTTCTTTGGGGAGAAGAAGTAAAAGAATTACTAGCTCACGCTAATGCTAATAACTATGCATTGCCTGCTGTAAATGTAATTGGTACCGATAGCATCAATGCTGTTCTCGAAACTGCACGAGATGTAAACAGCCCGGTGATTATTCAGTTTTCTAATGGAGGAGCTGCATTTTATGCTGGCAAAGGGTTAAGCAATGATGGACAAAAGGCTGCGATTGCGGGTGCAGTAAGTGGAGCCCATCACGTTCATCAAATGGCAAAACACTATGGTGTTTCTGTAATTCTTCATACTGACCATGCAGCAAAAAAGTTATTGACATGGATCGACGGCCTTCTGGATGCAGGTGAAGAATATTATAAGCAACATGGTCAGCCATTGTTTAGCAGTCATATGATTGATCTTTCTGAGGAGCCCCTTGATGAAAATATAGCTATAAGTAAGGGATATCTTGAAAGAATGGATAAACTTGGAATGACTCTCGAAATCGAACTTGGTGTTACCGGAGGTGAAGAAGACGGTGTTGATAACACTAACATCGATAGTTCTAAACTATACACTCAACCGGAGGAAGTCGCATTTGCTTATGAAGAATTATTAAAAATCAGCCCTAATTTCACTGTAGCTGCTGCTTTTGGTAATGTTCATGGTGTTTATAAACCAGGTAATGTAGAATTAACTCCTGAAATACTTAAAAATTCTCAGGAATACATTCAGGAGAAATTTAATACCGAGCCTAACCCTGTAAATTTTGTTTTCCATGGTGGATCAGGTTCTGAGCCTGAAAAAATAACTGAAGCAATTGGTTATGGAGCAATTAAAATGAATATTGACACCGATCTTCAATGGGCTTTCTGGGATGGTGTTAAGGATTATTATAAAGAAAATGAGGGCTACCTTCAGGCACAAATTGGAAATCCTGATGGTGATGATAAACCAAACAAAAAGTACTATGATCCACGAGTCTGGCTTCGTAAAGGTGAAGATTCCTTCAAAAAACGATTAGCTCAGGCATTTGAAGACTTAAATGCAAATAACAGAAACTTTTAAATAACTATTTGAGGCTCTTTTTTTTAAAAGGGCCTCTTTTTTTATTCGAATCATGAAAACATTATTATTTCTAACAGCATTTTTCTGCTCTTATATCTCATTTTGCCAGCCTGACATTCAAAAAGCAGAACCGCTACATTGGTATATAGGAATGGAAGATCCAACCTTCCAATTAATGTTATATGGCAAAGATATTGCTGATTCAAAAGTCCAAATTAATGACGAAGGTGTTTCTCTTAAAAGAAAAATAACCACCGAAAATGAAAACTATATTTTCCTTTACCTGGAAATAAGTAAAAACAGAAAAGAGGGTCCGGTAAATATTACATTTACTAAAGAAGGTAAAACGACAGAAATAGACTATCCACTTTATAAAAAGGAAAAACATCAAAATATAAATCCGATTTCAGCTTCAGATGTGATGTACTTATTGATGCCAGACAGATTTGCCGATGGTGATCCTCAAACAAATAACATCAAAGGATATCTTGAAAAAAGCAACAGAAAAAATCCTGGAGGCAAGCATGGAGGTGATATACAAGGTGTGATTGATCATTTAGATTACCTCGAAGAACTAGGAATCACCACAGTATGGCTCAATCCTGTCCAGGAAAATAATATGGAGTCTTATAGTTACCACGGATATTCCATAACTGATTATTACCATATTGATAAAAGACTGGGAAGTAATAAGCTATATAAGGAGTTTGTTAAAAAATCTCACGATAAGGGCTTAAAAGTAATTATGGACCTAATTTTTAATCACATAGGTTCAAATCATTACTGGATGAAAGATCTGCCAACAGAAGACTGGATCCATCAATGGCCTGAATTTACACAAACTAATTATACGGGGTCGGTGGTTTCTGATCCATATGCTTCCGATTTTGATTACAAAAAAATGGTTGATGGATGGTTTGTCAAAACGATGCCCGACCTTAATCAGGATAATGAGCTTTTATCAGATTACCTCATTCAAACTAGTTTATGGTGGATAGAATATGCTAAAATTGATGGTATCAGAATGGATACCTACCCCTACCCAGACAAGGAAATGATGGCAAATTGGGTTGAAAGAGTTAAAGAAGAATATCCAGGTTTTTTTATCGTGGGAGAAACCTGGCTAAACAATGCTTCCTTTGAATCGTATTGGTCACGAAAACCAAATGCGAACGAAGGCGAATATAATTCAAAACTACCGAGCATTTCAGATTTCCCTATTTGCTTTGCTATTCAAAACGCTTTTAAACCTGAGGGAAGTGTATATAGTATTTATGAAGTTATGGCAAAGGACTTTATTTACACTGACCCTTTTATGCATAAGATTTTTGTCGACAACCATGATATGGATCGGATTTATCATGTGTTGGATAAGGACTTTGATAAATTCAAACTTTCCCTTTCAGTATTATTGACAACCAGGGGAATTCCTCAAATATTATATGGTACGGAAATTCTAATGGATGGCCATGGAGATCATGGGGTATTGAGAGAAGATTTTCCCGGTGGTTGGGAAGGTGATGAGGTAAATGTCTTTGCGGATAAAAATGTTACTGAGAATCAAAAGAAGTCTTTAGAGTTTATGAAAGACATATTAAACTGGAGAAAAAACTCAGAGGCCATTGCTAAGGGAAGCTTAAAACATTATATCCCAGAAAATGAAATATATTTTTATGAGAGAAAATCTGAAAATGATAAAGTCATTGTAATAATAAATAATAATAATTCTGAACAAAATCTGAACCTGAAAAGATTTAAAGAATCAATTAAGCCCGGAGAGGAAGCTCAAAATATCCTATCCGGCGAAAAAACAAACATTGGGAAGAATATTATTTTAAAACCTAACCAAGCACTTATATTAGATTTTTAATTATACAAATAGCTGATAAATATAATTTTGCTATTACTGGTAACTATAGAATAATATTTGAATTATGGTGAAATTTTATTATATTATTTACCTACACCAATAGTTACTGCCATGCAATTTCACCCAAATGAACTTATGATCATCTATGATTCGGCAACGAACAGCGGCAAGCAAACGAAAGCATATGCCTATTCAGTGTCAAATCATGTGAATGATGTTGATTACAATCGCACCCGGGTCAGTAAGCTCATGTGGAAGGAAATTATTAACATGCTTAATATCCCTCCAAAAAGATTACTGAACAAAGCTGATCCTAAATATCAGGAAAAAGTCAGAGGACATGCTTATACAATGGAAGGTTGGCTCAATGTATTATACAACAACCCTGATTTAATCAGAGCTCCAATTGTTATAAGAAACAAAAAAGCAGTTCTTTGCGAGAAACCTTCTGATATTTTCAAATTAGCTTAATCTCTCTCAACCAAAAATTAAAAAGCTTTTATCCAATGTTCTTTTCGAAGAGCATTGGATTTTTTAATTTCAGGGCCACAAACTCAATAAACAGACATTAAAATGAAAAATATTTCGGTAATTGGTTCAGGAACTATGGGCAATGGGATCGCACACGTATTTGCTCAAAGTAACTATTCTGTAAATCTGGTTGATATTAACGAAAAAGCATTAGAAAAAGCAAAGGCTACAATTACAAAAAACCTTGATCGACAAATAAAAAAAGAATTGATCGATGAGGATGCTAAAAATTCCACTCTTTCGAATATCACATTTACCACTTCCATGGAAGAGGGCGTGAAAAATGCTGATCTGGTTGTAGAAGCGGCCACAGAAAACGTAGATATTAAACTGGATATTTTCAGAGAGCTAGATAAAATTACTCCTGACAATTGTATCTTATCAACGAATACATCTTCTATAAGTATTACTAAAATTGGATCTGTTACTGAAAGACCGGATAAAGTAATAGGTATGCATTTTATGAATCCGGTTCCAGTTATGAAACTGGTAGAAGTTATCAGAGGATATGCTACTTCGGATGAGGTTACCAATACTATTATGAAACTTTCCGAAGATGTAAGTAAAGTTCCGGTAGAAGTAAATGATTATCCCGGTTTTGTCGCCAATAGAATATTAATGCCTATGATCAACGAGGCTATATATTCACTTTTTGAAGGAGTAGCAGGAGTAGAAGAAATTGACACTGTTATGAAACTTGGAATGGCGCACCCAATGGGTCCGTTACAACTAGCTGACTTCATTGGACTTGATGTTTGTCTTTCGATATTAAGAGTATTACATGACGGCTTAGGTAATCCTAAATATGCTCCTTGCCCATTGTTAATAAACATGGTACAGGCTGGAAAATTAGGTGTGAAATCAGGTGAAGGGTTTTATTCCTACTCTCATGGAACCAAGGATCTTGTCGTTTCGGACAACTTTAAAAAATAAAAAAAGGGGGCTTATAGCTCCCTTTTCTAATTTCCTTATTCCAGAAATATCATTTACAATACTTGTTGATTGAATTTTGAGCTACATCGATACCCATCGAAAGTGCCTTCTGAAGATCGGCACAACCAGTGGATTTTTTATTAGTCCCTATATAAGCTAACCCTCTATAGTAATAAGCTTCAGCCATATCCGGCTTAATTTTGATAGCATTTGAAAGATCAGTAATCGACTGTTTAAATTCACTCATCTGAAAATTCACTTTCCCTCTCAAAGCATAGACATTTGGATTTTCAGGACTAATTTTCATTGATTCAGTCAATATTATTTCTGCTGATGGATAATCTTCATTCTTATAAAATAAAGAAGCCAGACCTAATCTGCTATTCATATGTCGATCATCAATTTTCAGAACCTTTTCATAATCAGCAATTGCTTCATCAAATTGCCCAAGCTCCTCATAACTCCTACCTCTGTTATAAATAACAATCTCGTTATTAGGATAAGTTTCTAAATATTCTGAATAAGCCTCAATTGCCTCTTCGTATTTACCTTGTTTGTATAACTGATCTCCTTTATCAGAAAGGTCGCTTCCACAAGAAACTGCTACAATCATAATCAGTACCGTCAAATAGAGACGTAATTTCAACATAAATTTTCTTTTTAATTATTTAATAAATTTAGAGCAATGATTGGCTAATACCACAAAACTTAACGAAAGGCAAAGTTAAATAATTAATAGCTATTCAACACGGATAAGGATTATTCATGATTTTATCTCTTAAACAAAAAATGAACATTATATTTGCCAAAAATTTAAAAAAAGTAAATATATCTATGAAGCCAGATTTTATTGAAGAACTACGATGGAGAGGAATGGTGCACGATATGACTCCGGGTACTGAGGAACAATTAAAAAAAGAAATAACGGCCGGATATATTGGTTTTGATCCTACAGCTAAATCACTTCACATTGGAAACCTGGCAACGATTATGCTTTTGGTTCATTTTCAGAGAGCCGGACACAAACCGGTTGCTTTAGTCGGAGGCGCTACCGGTATGATTGGTGATCCATCCTTCAAAGCTGCCGAAAGAAAATTACTGGATGAAGAAACCTTGCGTGAAAATCAATCTGGAATTAAAAAGCAATTAGAACAATTCCTCGATTTTGATAGTGGAGAAAATTCTGCCATTGTATTAAACAATTATGACTGGTTTAAAAATTTTGGTTTTCTGGAATTTTTGAGAGATAACGGAAAGCATATTTCTGTTAACTACATGCTAGCTAAAGACAGCGTTAAAAAACGACTGGAAACTGGAATTTCATTTACAGAGTTCGCTTACCAGTTGCTTCAGGGATATGACTTCTACCATTTATATGCTAATCATAGTGTGAAGATCCAAATGGGAGGATCTGATCAATGGGGCAATATTACTACAGGAACTGAATATATCAGAAGAAAAGCCCAGGGAGAGGCTTATGCACTTACTGCTCCTTTGGTTACTAAAGCAGACGGATCAAAATTTGGAAAATCAGAAGGAGGCAACATCTGGCTGGATCCCGAAATGACCTCTCCTTACCAATTTTATCAATTCTGGCTTAATTGTTCTGATGAAGACAGTAAGAAATTGATCAGAGTATTTACACTTAAATCAAAAGAAGAAATTGAAACTCTGGAGAAGCAACACGAAGAAGCTCCTCATTTGCGAACTCTTCAGAATGCTCTTGCTGACGATATCACCAAAATGGTTCATGGTGAAACAGAACTTGAAACCGCTAAAAAAGCTTCCAAAATACTATTTGATAAAAAAGCAACAATTTCCGATTTCGATTCGCTGGGAGAAAAAACTTTACTACAAGTTTTTGAAACAGTTCCACAAAAAGAAATTAACACACCTGGTGAGATTAGTTATGTGGATTTTCTGGGTGAGCACATTGGAGATTTAATTTTTAAAAGTAAAGGTGAGGCTCGAAGAATGATCAAAGAAGGTGGTATATCAATAAATAAAGAAAAGATTACAGATGGAAATGCAATCCTTGATATTAATCCGCTTTCGAATAAATATTATCTGATACAAAAAGGAAGAAAGAATTACTTCTTTGTAAAAATAATTTAATTAGGAAAAAATCATTTTCTATTAGGCACCATGACTATAAACTTGGTGCCTTTTTTTATGGTTGATTCTACGAAGATCTTTCCCTTTAACTTTTCAATTGTTTCTTTTACAATATAAAGCCCTATTCCGGAACCAAAGGATGTGTCGTGGGCACGGAAAAACATATCAAATATTTTACCTAGATACTTTTCGCTAATCCCAATACCGTTATCTTCTATTTCAAAAATAACATAATTTGAATCGGCAGAGACACTGATATTGACATAGGGTTTTTCTTTGTTAAAATCAGCATATTTAAAAGAGTTTGAAATAAGATTTGATAAAATAATTGAAAGCCTTTTGGAATCGCATTGTATCTCCGAAATGTTATCTTCAATTATTACATTTACTTTTATCCGGTCATCAGGATTCCCATAGATTAAATTATCAAGAATTTCTGTAATAAAATCACCCGGATATATTCTTTCTAATTTTTCAGGAATCTCCTTATTTCTAGAGAAATCAATAATATCTTTTATAAAACCATCTTGCTTAAAAATACTTTTTTTCATTAGTTCAAAATATTGCTCAAGATTATCCTTATCCTTTTCAGCAATATTAATAAGACCCAAAAGTGAGGTTAATGGAGCTCTTAAATCGTGGCTAGCACTATAAACAAACCGGTCTAATTGAGAATTAATTTTTCTTAATTCTTCATTTTTCTTCTTAAGATTGATTTGAGCGATTTTCCGATCAGTAATATCCCTAATAGCACCATTTAAATAATGCTTTCCATCTTCTCCCACCATTTTACTCATACTAATAAGTCCCCAAAAACCGGCCCCGTCTTCCCTGATAAAGAAAATTTCCCTGTTTTTAACCATTCCTTTCTCTTCAACCTCTTTAATTATTTCGTTTCTATCCGACTTATTTCGATATAGATTCTGAGGATCTATTTGATGTACTTGTATATTTTCATCCAATCCGAAGAGATTCAAAAAAGCTTTATTTGCATATATTACTTTATCATCAGTGGTACTTCGATAAATTGCATCATGAATATTTTCATTCACTGATTTTAATAAGTCCTGGTTAGCCCTTGCCTGATCTTCAGCTTCTTTTCTCAATGAAATATCTACTATAGCTCCATCAATAATCCATTCACTATTTTCATTTTTATTGACGGTACAGTTAAGTAATCCCCACCATTTAGTTCCATCCCTACGGATAAATTCGGCTTCAGCACTCTTTATATATCCTTTATTTCTTGCTTGCAGTAAAATTGATTTTCTTCGGTCTCCATTAAGATAATAATCATTCAGTTCGCTTTCTGATGTATTTAATGCTTCATTTAGATCTTTAAATCCAAACAACTCCAAAAACGCTTTGTTAGCGTACACTAGTCCTTTACCTTTAATACACCTATAAATTGCTTCTTTTAAATTTTCATTAACTGATTCAAGAAGAGACTCCTGTTCCTTACTTTTCTGATATGTAATTAAATAATCGGTAACATCTTCCATCACATAAATATGCGATCGAACTTTTTTATCAGATCCACTTACTATTGACTTCTTAAGTGATATATATACATCCTTTTCCTGACCATTTAAAAGGCTCACAATTCTTGAGTCTGAGGTATTTATATGAATAGGATCTTTTCGATTTAAAGAGGGAATTTCTGAAAAAACAGATTCTATTGGTCGACCTACCAAATCAGCTTCAGTTAAGTCAGATAGCTCCTGGAAGGTTTTGTTTACTCTGATAATTATATCAGAAGGACTTGTTTCAATAATTCCATACCCAACATTATTAAAGAGAATTTGTAACTTTTCCCTGCTATCTTTCAATGAATATTCAGACTTCAATTGCCTGGTTATATCTCTTAATAAGACAGTGAAATAACCTTTATTATCTAAATAATGATAATGGACAGAAGCCTCAACCGTAATTTTAAAGTTATCAGATTTGAGAGTACAGCGTTTGATATAATTCTCACCAGCATTTGACAACTCTTTAATGGTCTTTACCCAGACACTAAAACCTCCATCACTTGATGGATATAAATCAGGTAAAATATCGATTATCCTTTTTGATAAAATTTCTTGCTGAGAAAGACCAGTCAGGTCAATTGTAGCATTATTAAGGTCAATTATCCTTCTCGATTTAAGGTCTACAACAAGGATTGATTCACCGAATTGTCTCATCATCTGGAAGTACTGCAAGCTTCGTAAATGACTTTCTGTCAAATCATCGAAATTCAGAATTAAAAATTCCTTATCATTAGTTTGATAAGATTCAATAACCTTGATATTTCCCCATTTGACATTGCCCTTTGAAGTAAGGGATAATTTACCCTTAAATAATAAAATTCCCTTAGATAAAAGCTCACAGGTTTTTCTTCCAAATATTTCAGCTACATTTGCACCTATCAATTCGCTCCATTCAAAATCAAATAATTCACAAAAGGCTTTTGATGCACTATGAATAAGGCCAGTATCTTTATTAATGATGATCTTGTTGGAAGTATCATTAAAGTTCAGCTCGGGAAGCCTGGATATTGGTAATTCACCCTCTTTTAAAAGGATCCCATAAAATAAAGCCTTATTATCATAAGACTTTATAAATTGACATATATTAAATAATTGGTGATTTAAAAGAAATATACCTCCTTGTTCAATTAATCTACTATCAATTTTTCTGATTTTATTCTGGAGTTCAATAACATCACTTTCACTTGCTTTAAAAGAGGATGATAAGATTGAAAAAAATTCCCCATTGAATTCTAAAATAAGAAACGGTTTATCAGCTGCCTCGAAAAATAAATCTGCTCTCTCATTTAACAGAGAACTATAAAGGTCAGTACTCATTAGGGCTATTAAGTTTTATACGCACATTAATATATTTCTTTAATCCTCTAAAGTCAAACTAAATGATTCACTAATTCTTAATTATTCTAAGGGTACCCAATACTCTTCCTTCAGATATTAATTGTAGATTATAAATACCGGTTGAATAGTTAGATAATTCAATTTGTTTTTCCATTGCCCCTCTCAAAATCTTCCCTTCGTATACAACAGACCCTTTACTATCATACATTATCAAATCTGTATCTTCTTTAACCGGTTCTTCTAATAATAAAGTTGTCTCGTTTACTGCAGGGTTAGGATAAACTAGCACCCTGGTATTTTTAAAATCATCTTCAATTCCTGTAAGTACAGAATTTTCATAACCGTAATCCGGAGCTTTTACTATTTGTGATTGTAATACCTCTCCGGAGCTGTTCTGTATAAATACAATAACCGCTAACTCTGATGGGTCATAAGCTGTAATTTCCCAATCAAACCTTAATGACCTTCTCTCACCCTGTGCCCAATTAAATCTGTATAAGGTTCCGGCAGCGCTTGGTAAAAATTCCTTAACAAGATTTGGAATCACATCTCCATTACTCAATAACACTTCATTTTCTACAACAACGGTCTGAACATAAATGTCCTCGGCTGCCCGGTCATAAATACTAGTTACATCTATGTCGAATGTTAAATTATATCGTTCATTTGGAACTGGAAAATCGATTTCAATTTTAAAGTCGGGATCTATCAAGCTCCTGGTAAGTACTGTATTTAATTGCCAATCTGAAGATAAACCATTATAAACGTTTCCATCGATTACTGTAGTTGGAGTTTGTGAAACAGAGTAATATAATCCTCTTGCACCCTGATCTGCCCTATTAGCATCATATAAACTATCAACTGCTGGAATGTCTGTGAAATAATGCATCATTAATATCTCATCACCCGCCTGCTCAAGTCTGTTTATACTTTCTTGTGTGCCTGTAAGAACTTCTGGAGCAAGATTTGAAAATTGTTCAACTAATACATTTCTGCTTCTTTCAAATATTTTAAAATTATCAAGAGCAAAACCATCAAATTCAGATCCTAACGGAGGATTTGGTCCGGTAGCGAATGCTACTCTCATTCTTACTGAAGGCTGCCCGATTAATTCATCTAAATATATTCTCCCTGTCTTCCAATCATCCTCTGCGGTATTCCAGCCATAACTGTTAAAACCATCCTGATCACCTGGTCTTGAAGTTACTTTATCACTGGAATACCAATTAATACCAGATCCGGTTTGACCAAGAACTTCCCATGTTTCCCCGCCATTTAGAGAATATTGAATAACAGCTCCATCCTCACTAAACAGATCTGAGAAATAATCAAGACTTAGCATTGGTCTGGTCATATTACTAAAATCGAAACAAGGGCAATTCACCCAGCTATCTTCTGATACAGATGGTGATCCATCAGCATTTGTTACCCATGCCTGATTATCAATTGGGAATATCGTTCCGCCGGAAGGTGAGCCAACCTCCCAACTTACATTTTCTCCCTGTGCTACCCATCCTTCTGTACCTGAATTGAAAGTAGCTAAATACGGATTCGCAGGATCACTAACCAAAGTCACACGTGGTAAAATAAATATCTCTTGCTGGACTGTTTCAATACATCCCTCTGTAGTTTCAACTGTTAAAGAAGTATTATAATTACCCTGTGAAGGATAGGTATATGTTGCATTTTTATTAACTGATTGAGTACCGTCTCCAAATTCCCATAACCATCCTACAATCTCCTGGTCTGGTAATGACACCGATGGAGTAAATATCGATTGATCTCCATTACAAACTCTGGAAACCAGGAAGTCTATTACAGGAACTTCTCCGACTTTTACACTTTTAGTTCCAGTACTGGTACATCCTCTGGAGGTGGTTGTTGTCAGTGTCACATCATAAGTCCCGGCATTATTATATAAATGATCGGGATCTTGCCTGTTATCATTCATTGATCCATCTCCAAATTCCCATGTCCAGGAAACTAACCCTTCACTGAATGGTGATGGTTCAATTGATGAAGCATCTTCAAATAAAACCGGATCGCTTACACATTGCTCTGAAAAAGTGAAGTCAACTTGTGGAGTACCAAAAACAAACACGTCTTTAGTTAATTGATTCGTAGCATTATTTTCATTGGTATATGTGTAGGTAACCTGGTGAATACCTGTACCAGCTGCCGCAGGATCAAAAAAGAATTCACCGTTTATCTCGATTACGTTAGCTCCGTCAAAGAAACCTACAGTATTTGGAGGTGTATTAGCATCGTAATTAATCTGATCGGCAGATGGATCTCCGACTAAAAGCTGAAGACCTTCATTACTACATACTACCGGGTTACCCGAAGCATCAACGGTACTATCTCCAACGAAGAAATTAATTGGAGTTAGTGCATTTATAAATACAGTTTGCGTTGTACTGTTGGTACATCCTTTACCATCTGTAAATGTATACATTATCTCATTTTGACCTAATGTAGCATTTGTACCTGTGTTAGGATTAGGATCAAAAATATTTGTTCCAAAATCAACACCATTAAAGAAGAAATTACCTCCTGTATTAAATGGAGTTAATTCTACAGGTGAATCATTCTCCGCAAGCTCAGAAGGCAATCCGCTAAAGCTGGCATTTGGGAGATCATTTATAATAATCAATACCTGGTCAGAAACAGCCGCACAAGGTCCTGCAGGATCATTGGTAGTCAAAGTTAATATTACCTGTCCTGCGTCGATCTCTGCTTGTGTCGGAGTATAAGTTAATGCTTCGGAAAATAAATTTGATGGAGAAAATCCAACCGTACCACTTGGTGATGACCAATAAGCTTCTGTAGTAGATCCTGAAATACTTCCTTCAAGATTAAAAATCTGGTCACGGCATATCTGGCTATCATTTCCTGCAAATACTTCAGGAGCATCATTAACAGTTATGTTAATCGATTCCGGAGCACTTTGACAACCTCTGCTATCTGTAACTACAACCGTGTAAGTGTTTACTCCTACCTGTGCAATTACATTATTAGGGTTAGCCACAGCAGAACTAAAGTTATCCGGGCCGGTCCAGTTATAGTTATAAGACCCTGAACCACCTGAAGCTGTTGGAGAACCTCCTAATGTAACTCCGGTTCCTTCACATACTACCTGATCATTCCCGGAATCAGCTATTAATTCCGGGTTCACAGTAACAAAGGCTGTTATTGGTGTACCCGCACAACCATTTGAAATCGGAGTTATTTCGTATTGAACTCCAGCTGAATTAGTTCCTGAATTAAAAAGCGTTTGCTGGATAATATCACCTGTACCATCTGAAGCTCCTGTTAAATTAGCATCAGCAGAAGCAGTCCAAGTGTAGGTGGTGCCTGCAACATTATTCGGATTTGACAGCGTAATATTTGTTGACGTACCATTACAAATGGACTCTGCTGAAGGTAATGCTTCTACGTCTGGTATCGGTTTAACATTAACTGTGATTTCGTATGGAATTCCCGGACATCCATTAAAGCTTGGAGTTACTGTATAAACTACATTACCGGCAATATTTGAACTATTTTGTAGTAACTGGGAAATAACTGTACCTGACCCATCAGTAGCTCCTGAAATGTTCGCATCTGAGTTAACGGTCCAATTATACACTACACCAGAAATAGACCTGGTTTCTAATAATTGAATATTCGTAGTTTCGTTTCCGCATATTTCATAATTCTGAGATGCTGAAGTTACTTCAACAACCGGATTAACAATTACTACATATTCTTTTTGCGGTCCTTCACAACCGTTTATTATTGGAGTTATTGTATAAACTACTGAAGCCTGGTCTGTACCGGTATTAACAGGTGAATTACTAATAACTCCACTACCACTGGTAGAAACACTAGTTGGATCAATAGTCCCGGTAATAGAGGAAGTCCAATTAAAAGTAGTTCCTGTTACAGAAGAAACCGGAGTGAAATTCAATTGATCACCACTACAAATTTGATCGGATAGTTCTGAAATAGGATTGGTAAACGTTGGTAATGGACTTACCATTACAGTTGTCGTTTCCGTAGTAATATTATCGCACCCATTTGCAGATACGCTGAAAACGTATTCTACAGTTATCGGATTTATAGTCGTATTATTTAGGCTTTCTACAACACCACTTCCTGATGTGAAAGTTTCACCTCCGGCATAACTTCCTGTTAAGCCATTATAATTAACTGTTTGCAAAGTAATCGTTGCTCCTGACACTCCACTCGATACATTGATATTGACAGATTCTCCACTGCAGATATCGGTTGTATTGTTGGTCACAGTCAGGTCCGGAGTCGGATTAACAGTAACCGATTCGGTAATCGTAGTTCCGGTACATCCATTGCCACTGACAGTGAATACATAATCGATTGTGATCGGTGTCAATCCACCATTTGTTAATGTCTCGGCAATCGCATCTCCATAAGTAAATGTCCCTCCCGTAGCATATGATCCACCTGTCAGGCCATTGTAATTTACCGCAGCAAGACTGATCGTCGCTCCCGTTGTTGTTCCTGATAATTGAATATCAGTAGTTTCTCCGCTACAAATCTCAGGAGTATTATTTGTGACAGTAAGTTCCGGTATTGGATTAACTATTACACTTGCTGTTTGAACAGCAGGATTATCACAACCATTCGATGATACAGTAAATGAATAATCAACTGTCACCGGTGCAGTAGTTGTATTAATAAGATTTTCTATCAGATTACTTCCCGAAGTAAATGTTTCTCCTCCGGCATAACTTCCTGTTAAGCCATTATAATTAACTGTTTGCAAAGTAATCGTTGCTCCTGACACTCCACTCGATACATTGATATTGACAGATTCTCCACTGCAGATATCGGTTGTATTGTTGGTCACAGTCAGGTCCGGAGTCGGATTAACAGTAACCGATTCGGTAATCGTAGTTCCGGTACATCCATTGCCACTGACAGTGAATACATAATCGATTGTGATCGAAGTCAATCCACCATTTGTTAATGTCTCGGCAATCGCATCTCCATAAGTAAATGTCCCTCCCGTAGCATATGATCCACCTGTCAGGCCATTGTAATTTACCGCAGCAAGACTGATCGTCGCTCCCGTTGTTGTTCCTGATAATTGAATATCAGTAGTTTCTCCGCTACAAATCTCAGGAGTATTATTTGTGACAGTAAGTTCCGGTATTGGATTAACTATTACACTCGCTGTTTGAACAGCAGGATTATCACAACCATTCGATGATACAGTAAATGAATAATCAACTGTCACCGGTGCAGTAGTTGTATTAATAAGATTTTCTATCAGATTACTTCCCGAAGTAAATGTTTCTCCTCCAGCATAACTTCCTGTTAAGCCATTATAATTAACTGTTTGCAAAGTAATCGTTGCTCCTGACACTCCACTCGATACATTGATATTGACAGATTCTCCACTGCAGATATCGGTTGTATTGTTGGTCACAGTCAGGTCCGGAGTCGGATTAACAGTAACCGATTCGGTAATCGTAGTTCCGGTACATCCATTGCCACTGACAGTGAATACATAATCGATTGTGATCGGTGTCAACCCGCCATTTGTTAATGTCTCGGCAATCGCATCTCCATAAGTAAATGTCCCTCCTGTAGCATATGATCCACCTGTCAGGCCATTGTAATTTACTGCAGCAAGACTGATCGTCGCTCCCGTTGTTGTTCCTGATAATTGAATATCAGTAGTTTCTCCGCTACAGATCTCAGAAGTATTGTTCGTTACAGTAAGTTCCGGTAAAGGATTGACTGTAATAGTTATGTCAATGCTATTCCCTGAACATCCATTACCACTCTCCGGTGTAACTGTATATGTTACAGTTTGCGATGTTATTCCGGAATTAAATAAAGTTTGATTCAAAGTATTACCAAATCCGGAAGATGCTCCAGAGATATCAGCTCCACTTGAACTCACTGTCCAGGAATAGGTTACAGGAGACACCCCATTATCTGTAGAAAATGAAATATTAGTTTGTTCACCACTACATATTGTTTCATTAGCCGGATTTGCTACTACATTTGGCAAAGGATTCACGCTTACCGTTGGCGTGCCACTCACATTTGTCGTAGTCGAGCAAGTCGATGAGTTTGCTGTGATGCTGGTAATGCTATACGTTGCTGTTGCACTTGGCGTGATCGTTTCAACATGACCATCACTAATTCCGGTTAAAGTTACCGGTGTCGTGCCATCAGTATAGGTAACATCATAGGTAGTTGACGAGCCTGCTAAAGCAAAGCTTAAGTTTACGCTCTCCCCTGCACAGATTGCGGATGCATCAGCAGATAAGTTTCCACTTACTTGTGGTGATACCGTAACCGTTGCACTGCCGGTTGGTGTCGGATCAGTACAACCGTTATCATCGGTGATGCTGACTAAGGTATAAGTCGTTGTCGTTGATGGAGATACACTCACTGTCGCTCCATCGGTAATATTGTTTACTGTAAAGTTAGTTGTGCCATCGGTATACACCACATCAAATGGTGCGGTGCCAGCGGCAAAGTTAAAGGTTAAGTTCGTTGAGCCTCCTGCACAGATCGTTGCCCCACCTGACAGACTGCCGTCCGGCTGTGGATTCACGCTTACCGTTGGCGTGCCACTCACATTTGTCGTAGTCGAGCAAGTCGATGAGTTTGCCGTGATGCTGGTAATGCTATACGTTGCTGTTGCACTTGGCGTGATCGTTTCAACATGACCATCACTAATTCCGGTTAAAGTTACCGGTGTCGTGCCATCAGTATAGGTAACATCATAGGTAGTTGACGAGCCTGCTAAAGCAAAGCTTAAGTTTACGCTCTCCCCTGCACAGATTGCGGATGCATCAGCAGATAAGTTTCCACTTACTTGTGGTGATACCGTAACCGTTGCACTGCCGGTTGGTGTCGGATCAGTACAGCCGTTATCATCGGTGATGCTGACTAAGGTATAAGTCGTTGTCGTTGATGGAGATACACTCACTGTCGCTCCATCGGTAATATTGTTTACTGTAAAGTTAGTTGTGCCATCGGTATACACCACATCAAATGGTGCGGTGCCAGCGGCAAAGTTAAAGGTTAAGTTCGTTGAGCCTCCTGCACAGATCGTTGCCCCACCTGACAGACTGCCGTCCGGCTGTGGATTCACGCTTACCGTTGGCGTGCCACTCACATTTGTCGTAGTCGAGCAAGTCGATGAGTTTGCTGTGATGCTGGTAATGCTATACGTTGCTGTTGCACTTGGCGTGATCGTTTCAACATGACCATCACTAATTCCGGTTAAAGTTACCGGTGTCGTGCCATCAGTATAGGTAACATCATAGGTAGTTGACGAGCCTGCTAAAGCAAAGCTTAAGTTTACGCTCTCCCCTGCACAGATTGCGGATGCATCAGCAGATAAGTTTCCACTTACTTGTGGTGATACCGTAACCGTTGCACTGCCCGTTGGTGTCGGATCAGTACAGCCGTTATCATCGGTGATGCTGACTAAGGTATAAGTCGTTGTCGTTGATGGAGATACACTCACTGTCGCTCCATCGGTAATATTGTTTACTGTAAAGTTAGTTGTGCCATCACTATACACCACATCAAATGGTGCGGTGCCAGTGGCAAAGTTAAAGGTTAAGTTCGTTGAGCCTCCTGCACAGATCGTTGCCCCACCTGACAGACTGCCGTCCGGCTGTGGATTCACGGTTACCGTTGGCGTACCACTCACATTTGTCGTAGTCGAGCAAGTCGATGAGTTTGCTGTGATGCTGGTAATGCTATACGTTGCTGTTGCACTTGGCGTGATCGTTTCAACATGACCATCACTAATTCCGGTTAAAGTTACCGGTGTCGTGCCATCAGTATAGGTAACATCATAGGTAGTTGACGAGCCTGCTAAAGCAAAGCTTAAGTTTACGCTCTCCCCTGCACAGATTGCGGATGCATCAGCAGATAAGTTTCCACTTACTTGTGGTGATACCGTAACCGTTGCACTGCCCGTTGGTGTCGGATCAGTACAGCCGTTATCATCGGTGATGCTGACTAAGGTATAAGTCGTTGTCGTTGATGGAGATACACTCACTGTCGCTCCATCGGTAATATTGTTTACTGTAAAGTTAGTTGTGCCATCACTATACACCACATCAAATGGTGCGGTGCCAGCGGCAAAGTTAAAGGTTAAGTTCGTTGAGCCTCCTGCACAGATCGTTGCCCCACCTGACAGACTGCCGTCCGGCTGTGGATTCACGCTTACCGTTGGCGTGCCACTCACATTTGTCGTAGTCGAGCAAGTCGATGAGTTTGCTGTGATGCTGGTAATGCTATACGTTGCTGTTGCACTTGGCGTGATCGTTTCAACATGACCATCACTAATTCCGGTTAAAGTTACCGGTGTCGTGCCATCAGTATAAGTAACATCATAGGTAGTTGACGAGCCTGCTAAAGCAAAGCTTAAGTTTACGCTCTCCCCTGCACAGATTGCGGATGCATCAGCAGATAAGTTTCCACTTACTTGTGGTGATACCGTAACCGTTGCACTGCCCGTTGGTGTCGGATCAGTACAGCCGTTATCATCGGTGATGCTGACTAAGGTATAAGTCGTTGTCGTTGATGGAGATACACTCACTGTCGCTCCATCGGTAATATTGTTTACTGTAAAGTTAGTTGTGCCATCGGTATACACCACATCAAATGGTGCGGTGCCAGCGGCAAAGTTAAAGGTTAAGTTCGTTGAGCCTCCTGCACAGATCGTTGCCCCACCTGACAGACTGCCGTCCGGCTGTGGATTCACGCTTACCGTTGGCGTGCCACTCACATTTGTCGTAGTCGAGCAAGTCGATGAGTTTGCCGTGATGCTGGTAATGCTATACGTTGCTGTTGCACTTGGCGTGATCGTTTCAACATGACCATCACTAATTCCGGTTAAAGTTACCGGTGTCGTGCCATCAGTATAGGTAACATCATAGGTAGTTGACGAGCCTGCTAAAGCAAAGCTTAAGTTTACGCTCTCCCCTGCACAGATTGCGGATGCATCAGCAGATAAGTTTCCACTTACTTGTGGTGATACCGTAACCGTTGCACTGCCGGTTGGTGTCGGATCAGTACAACCGTTATCATCGGTGATGCTGACTAAGGTATAAGTCGTTGTCGTTGATGGAGATACACTCACTGTCGCTCCATCGGTAATATTGTTTACTGTAAAGCTAGATGTGCCATCGGTATACACCACATCAAATGGTGCGGTGCCAGTGGCAAAGTTAAAGGTTAAGTTCGTTGAGCCTCCTTCACAGATCGTTGCCCCACCTGACAGACTGCCGTCCGGCTGTGGATTCACGCTTACCGTTGGCGTGCCACTCACATTTGTCGTAGTCGAGCAAGTCGATGAGTTTGCCGTGATGCTGGTAATGCTATACGTTGCTGTTGCACTTGGCGTGATCGTTTCAACATGACCATCACTAATTCCGGTTAAAGTTACCGGTGTCGTGCCATCAGTATAGGTAACATCATAGGTAGTTGACGAGCCTGCTAAAGCAAAGCTTAAGTTTACGCTCTCCCCTGCACAGATTGCGGATGCATCAGCAGATAAGTTCCCACTTACTTGTGGTGATACCGTAACCGTTGCACTGCCCGTTGGTGTCGGATCAGTACAACCGTTATCATCGGTGATGCTGACTAAGGTATAAGTCGTTGTCGTTGATGGAGATACACTCACTGTCGCTCCATCGGTAATATTGTTTACTGTAAAGTTAGTTGTGCCATCGGTATACACCACATCAAATGGTGCGGTGCCAGCGGCAAAGTTAAAGGTTAAGTTCGTTGAGCCTCCTGCACAGATCGTTGCCCCACCTGACAGACTGCCGTCCGGCTGTGGATTCACGCTTACCGTTGGCGTGCCACTCACATTTGTCGTAGTCGAGCAAGTCGATGAGTTTGCTGTGATGCTGGTAATGCTATACGTTGCTGTTGCACTTGGCGTGATCGTTTCAACATGACCATCACTAATTCCGGTTAAAGTTACCGGTGTCGTGCCATCAGTATAGGTAACATCATAGGTAGTTGACGAGCCTGCTAAAGCAAAGCTTAAGTTTACGCTCTCCCCTGCACAGATTGCGGATGCATCAGCAGATAAGTTTCCACTTACTTGTGGTGATACCGTAACCGTTGCACTGCCCGTTGGTGTCGGATCAGTACAACCGTTATCATCGGTGATGCTGACTAAGGTATAAGTCGTTGTCGTTGATGGAGATACACTCACTGTCGCTCCATCGGTAATATTGTTTACTGTAAAGTTAGTTGTGCCATCGGTATACACCACATCAAATGGTGCGGTGCCAGCGGCAAAGTTAAAGGTTAAGTTCGTTGAGCCTCCTGCACAGATCGTTGCCCCACCTGACAGACTGCCGTCCGGCTGTGGATTCACGCTTACCGTTGGCGTGCCACTCACATTTGTCGTAGTCGAGCAAGTCGATGAGTTTGCTGTGATGCTGGTAATGCTATACGTTGCTGTTGCACTTGGCGTGATCGTTTCAACATGACCATCACTAATTCCGGTTAAAGTTACCGGTGTCGTGCCATCAGTATAGGTAACATCATAGGTAGTTGACGAGCCTGCTAAAGCAAAGCTTAAGTTTACGCTCTCCCCTGCACAAATTTCAGTAGGAACAGTTGATAATAATCCTGAAACAGGCGATTCGATGGTGACAGTTGCTGAACCGGCAGGATCCTGATCGATACACCCTGTGTCATCAGTAACACTTAATAAAGTATAAGTCGTAGATGTGGAAGGAGATACACTAACAGTAGAACCATCGGTAATATTGTTTACCGTAAAGCTAGATGTGCCATCGGAATAAACTACATCATATGGTGCTGTACCTCCGGTTAAATTAAACATTAATAAGGTACTCGTTCCAGGACAAATAGAAGCATTTCCAGAAATAACACCTTCAACATTCTTAAAATTAAGAGATCCAGCATTAGCTCCATTTAATCCCAATACATTATTTCCAGCATCATTAAACGTAATATTACCTGATGCTGCCGCACCAGTTAATCGTACTTCTAAATTGGTATAAGTAAGCTCATCTGCCGGTCCTCCTGTTGCAGAAGAAACAGTTATATTAATTCGAGCGGTATTGATGGAAATATAAGTAGCTGTATTGATGGTTATTTTATTCCCACTAGAAACAATAATATTTCCAACCCCGGTATTAAACTCAAAACCTGCAGGTAGAACCAGGTCAATATCGTAGGTTCCTGCACTAAAATCCCCATTGTTATTTTCAGTAATTATAATATCACCTAAAGGAATAAAACTTCCATCACCACAGATATTTGTACCACCAGTTGCAGGGGTAACACTTACCTGTGAAAAACCCGAAAAAGATGTTAAAAACACGAAAGCAAACAGTAAAAACTGTAAGCAATTATTTTTAGCTTTCTTTTGATTTTTATTAAAAATTCTATTTAAGCTGTTCATTAAAAAATGGCTCTAATATCGTGTATAAAAGTCTTTTATATCTGTATCTTAATATTTGTAATTATTCCACAAAGCCTTCAGAATTTGTTTTTATCAGGCAAATCATTGTATTACTACTTTCGATCTGATCATCAAAACCAATCGTACCCACTAATGCTAAACCATTATCTGAAGTTTGAATTATATTACCGGCTCTATCGTTGCTATTGTAACCATGAAGACGAGGAATTAAATTCCAATTTTCGTCTTCAATAAAACTATTTGCAGCATTAATTTGATACGCTGGTAAAACAATATCTGTATTACTTTGAGCATCACTGTAAAAATTAGTTGAAGAAGCTGTAATTATACGAGCTCCATCCTCTGTAGAAAAATAGGCTAATCCACTAATTTCACTATCTCCAAGATTATAAATACTTCTGGAAATAAATTCAGGAGCTTCTAAAGGCTCCTTTCTAAAGGAAATAATTCTTTGCTCTGGAGTTGGGTCAGAAAGACTCGAATAATAATTTGCTGCAAAATAGTATATTAAATTATTACCTGGTCTTGAAATTATATCAGTGGTTTTTAAGTAACCATCTTGGTTATCAGAAGCCTTATTAAATGTGGATTGTGTTTCACTAAAATATTTAGCGTCAGTTAAAAATATAAAGTCACCAGTTTGAGAACTTTGACCATTAATTCCATTAGAAGCATCAGCCAATATAGCCAGGTTTAATTGATTAATTCCTAAGTCAGAATCATCAAAATTTAGAAGGAATTTTCCTTCATCAACTCCCTCAAATCCATCAAAAAGGGTATCTAAAAAAGCGAAACTAGAAAGCTGATAAGCACTTATTACAATATCTACAGTATCGCCATTATCTAGTTTCCCATCTTTTTTACATTGCGTGCAACTAGTTTTGCCTGTAACAAATAAAAAGTCTTCATAATAGTTAGCTGAATTATAGACATATGAATTAGTGCTATCACCAAATATATCTTCAACCAATAATTCACCGGTTAAAGAAATTTTAGAAATATATCCTAATTTAACACCGTTATTAAGCCCTCTGCTTCCAACAACAAGAATATTACCCGAAGCATCAATTATGATATCCTTTCCTTCATCAAAACCAGGACCTCCAAGTCTTTTTCTCCATAATTCATTTCCCTGAGCATCAGTACGGATCACAATAATATCCTGGCCTCCAAACTGGCCTCCGTAATTAGAGTAGCTATTACCCAAAATAACATATCCTCCGTCAGATAGCTGTTTAACATCAACTCCCTCATCTCTCTGTTCACCACCATACATCTTAACGAAGATACGCTCTTTTTCAGGCTCAACGTTAACACTGTCACATCCGCTGACAAAGGCAATGAATAATATTATCAATATGTAAAAATACTTCCTAATCACAGCTTCTTATCCTTGATCTTTTTAACCTTATAAATTGAGTAAATATATCCCACACTTACGCTGAATACATTTAATTGAAAATCATCATCTACATACCCAAATCGATAAAGCAATTCCCGGTCTCCATACCTATTATCAACAGTAGAAAGATTAGGGAATCCTTTTTGACCGCGAACATCAATTAAAATATTGTGTATACCTGTTTTGATCTTAACTCCAAAGCCTCCAATCGCACTAATATTCAGGCGATTTCTAACTCCGGATTCGACATAATCAAAATTGGGGCTTATAATTGGTCTTGTTTCAAACGACCCTACTCTAGTAACATTTCCAACAGAAGAAAGGAGATATGAAATATCACCCCCAAGGTATAGGAATGGCCTTACTTTTTTACCTTTCAATGTATATCTCACCCCAATGGGTAATCCGATCCAGGACTGGTTTTCTTTAACCTCCTGAACATTAAAATCAAACAGACTACTGGTCTTGGTGAATCTGTTCTGTATAAACTGAATTTCAGCAAACGCCTGGAATGACTCATTAATCATATATTCACCTACTACACCAAATTGAAATCCTAAATTGATACTTGAATTTGATGAGTCTGCAATGGTATTATCAACACCATATAATTCGGTGATATTAATCGTGCTAATATTCGAACCACCCTTAAAACCAATGCTAAAAGCAGGCCAGGTTTTAAAAGAATTATAAAGGTTTATAAATTCCGAAGGGTCAAAATCTTCATTGATCTCATAATCAGGTTTAGCATGAAGAAACTTCATCATAGAAGTATCTGCTTCATACCAGTCATCTTTAAATATATCGGTAAGGACTAATAATTTTAATGCCTGAACTTTTTCTTCCTTAGTAAAACCACCATTCATACAATCTTCAAGAAGCAGAGGGATATCTTTAAAATGACCGATGTCATATAATTCCTGAGCCCTGCGAAGTTGCTGGCTGCAGGTTGTTTCCTGTGCTTTCACTTCTAAAGAAAAGCACAAGATAAATAGGATCGGTATAATAAATTTATTGTCCAATTTCACCACACGTTGTTTCATAATCAATATCAGGCGCTACATATTGATACCATTCTTCTTTTGTAAAATTCCTTTTCAGATACTCACACATATCATTAGCCATAATCGTAGCTGAAATCGGCCTTAAGCGTAAATAATCTCTTGAAGTACCCGCAATTAAATAATCACCATTTTGAGTAAACTTCAGTGAAGTCACCCAGCCATCATGGTCATCCATTACAATTGGTAGCTGGTTAACATCAGTCATTGGCCAGACTAACACACTGCGATCGAATGAAGCTGATGCTAACAATTCATCATTTTGCCCAAATTGTAATGTTGTAATTGCTGACTTATGACCTCTCAATCGAGCATACTGTTTTTTGATCTGAGGCTGTATTAAAACCACGTCACTTCTGTTATTATTTAACGTTATACCAATTGCCAATAGAGTTCCGGCTTCATTAAATTCCAGAGCTGTAATAGGACCTTCATATTTCTTCCATGCGACAGGTTTTTTGGATACATCGGCCATTCTTAAAATCTGGCCATTTTCCAGACCTACATAAATTTCACCTGTAACAGGATTTACCGAAAGTGCATTTGGTCTGCTTTTGGCCTTGTATAATACATGGAAGACTTCAAAATCATAGTATCCAATGATACTATCTAAACCAATTGATACGATTCCTTTATTACCTTTATAAAAATCTACTTCCACAATAGGTTCAAAATGTCCGTTAACAACCTGAGGTTTTCTCCTTAATTTCTCAAGATCGAAAATCTGCATCGCATTCGCTCCGGTACCATTAACCAGCCATTTATCATCACTGCTTATTGTCAAAGTTCTGTTTTCAACTCCATCATTTTGATAGATCTCTTTTTCTTCCAACTCCCCGTCATTCCATTCCCACAGCATCAACTTCCCATCTGATCCTGCAGATACAAATGCTTCTGAATTATGATAATGTGCAATTGACCGAATAGCATCCTTATGACCTTTAATTTTATTTAAAGGATTTTCATTTAATTCCTTCGATGCATAATATAATCCATCATATATATATGGATCATAAATACTTCCTCCATAATTAAGGTTAAATAAATATGCCTGTTGAGCTAACAATCCTTTTAAGTCTTTCTCATCAGTCTGTACAGATTTTACAGCCATACTCTGTGCAATAGCTCTGTACCTGGCAAACTCTGCATCCTGGGCATAAATATTAGCCTTGAGTCTTTGTTGAATAGCCTCTTCTCTTTTCTGATCAGCTAATTTCCTTAAAGAGTCAGCTTTTTGTTTTTCATTTCTGGCTTCAGCCTCACTTATTTGAAGTCTCAAATTAGCTTCCTGAGCCTCTATTCTCAATAATTCGTTTCGGGCAGCTTCAGCTTTAGCCCTCTCTTCACTTTCCTGGGCCAGTCTGGTTTGCCTTTCAGCAATTATCAGGTTATTCCTGGCTTTTTCTGCTTGATAATTAGCTTCTATTTCTTTTCTTTCAGCTCTATCAGACTCTTCCTTAGCCACCTGAGCAGAATAAATTGCGGCTTCCCTCTGTTGAAGTGCAAACAATAAGAAAATAGTACAAATCACTGCAATTGCAGAGAATAGAATAGCCGCAAGTCTGGTTCTTCTTAATTTTCTTTTTGTAATTGCTCTTTTAACAGAAGCTCTCTTTCATATTCCTCTTTTGAAGTTTTCAGAAAGACCATTGCTCGCTCAAACGAGGGGTCGTATCGCTGCGCCCACTGTAAAGTCGGTTTATATTTTTCCTGCCAGTTTAAAGCCAGCTGAAGATCAGGCGGACGAAGCAATGAAGCTTTTCCCATTTGATATTTCTCTGCAGCATCAGATAATCTAAGATACATTTGGGCAGCTTCAGATTCCTCTTCAACCCAGTTTCTAAGTCTTATCCAGATCCTCATCAAGGACTCATGAGATATATCTATAACTGATTCCCCATCGAGTTCTTTATTATAAGGAGGCATTAATAATGATCTGCCTGGCTCACGAAACTTATCTACAACCTCGATAAGCTCAGCTACAGAACAACCGCATACAGCAGCAATGTAAGAGACTTTTTCGGGTCGACGTATTCCAAAATTGTCACTTCCTTTTTTTTCAGTGATCGTTTTAAATAAAGTTTCACAGATTTGTTTCTGTTCTGCATTCAATTCGTCATAAGCTTCATTAGCGTGTAGACTCAGTGCTTCACGAATTGTACCTACTGCATTGTAATGCTTTATATCTAAAGATTCCTCTTCTTCTCTATTTTCTTCCCAATATTGCCACGTTCTCATTAACGCATGCTGCATTAATGGTAACTGATCCTGGGTATCACCAATATCATTAAGTAATTGCTGAGTTAATCTTTTTGATATTTTCCCTCCACCTACAGCAATAGGACCTTCAATCGCAAGTTGCTTTTGCCCACGGCTGAGTTGAGGTATGAGGTAATGACTATTATTAATCTTTTTTGTTAATTCGGGAAACTGAGCACATTCACCAATAAAGTCTGATCTCATTGTCAGAGCTACATAAATTGGCTGCTCTGATTGATTAATAGCTTCTAAAAACAAATCCACAAAAGCTATAGATTCATTTATTGCATCGCTATTGTGTTCTGTACTGGCCCGGTATCTGAATAATTCTTCAAATTGGTCAATCAGTATCAGATAACTTTTATCTTGCTCTCTCCTGTATTGCCTGATTAGATCAACTAAACCCAGTGAAGATCCTCTTAAGATAGTAGAGTTTATTGCTTTGTTTATCTCGAAGTTTTCTTCTTCATTAATATCAATACCAGATACCTTTAATACAGCTTCTGCAAGATTACTTATTGGGGAAATCCCGGGTCTCAGAGTAATAACTTCCCATTTACTACCGGCACTGTTTATAAATCCACCTTGTAGCATTGGGAGCAACCCGCAATACATCAATGATGATTTACCACTTCCTGAATCTCCAACTACAGCAACAAAGTTATGCTTTTCAAGTTTGGTAATTATATCAGAACTCTGCCCCTCACGACCAAAGAACAAATGACTTTCATCCGGACTAAAAGGTCTTAATCCGGGAAAAGGAATAAATAACTTTTCTTCAGTCAAAAATTTTATATGATCTTTATTATCGCTCATTAATTATTAGCTGTTTTTGCTAAAAACCCCTCCAACTTTCTCTCAAAATCATCACTTTGCAGTATGATAGGAAATTCAAGCTTATCAATTAAATCAGTGTTAATATCACATTCAGGCGTGTAGATCACATTAAAATCGTAACTGTGCGATCTGCCTAAGCCTTTTGACTTAAGTACATCCCTTAACTTAGATGTAATCCAATCTTTGTTTTGATTGGAATTAAAAATTATTGTGGAAGAACAATTGTTAAGTAGATATTTGTGTCTTTCAAAGGTATCAAATGCGTTCCCTTCATTTTCACAAACTGAGTACCTGACTCCTAGTTTATTTAACTTATTCTTTAATTTGACTACATTCTGTTTATCGTAATCACTATACATTAAATATGTTCCTTCACTATCTCCAGCACTATAATCCAGATTTATATCTTCCTGAAATTGATCACTGTTAATAAATTTTCGCACGAGTGATTTAAATTCAGCAAGGGGTAAATCCACAATTTCCGTCAGCAATTTATCTTCAGATTGCTGTATAACTCTTTCTGCAAAAAATCTTTGTCTGTCAGACATCTCAGTCAAATGAGTGGACAACCAGACAATTCTTTTAAATTTATTGTTTCCCTGGTTTGCTCGTTCAAGTGATAGATCATGTTCAAGTTCAGAAATGCTGGTTCTAAATTTTTCAGATACATGGCCATATTCCCCTCCCAGCATATGAACTGAAACAGAACAATAAGACAACTCCTCTTTAATCTTTGCACTAAGCTCTATTTTATTATCAGGCATACTGCCTTTAGGATAAACATTATATCCATGTCTTTTCAGATCCCTGATTAAAGCCTCCCTGGCTTCAAGGCATTCATTTACAACATTCGCAACATAAATATTCTTTGTTTCATTCTTAAAATAAGAACGATCTCCGCTATCTATCATACTAATTTCATTTCTAATATGATTGATAACCATAGAGCTGAGATCAGAAACACGCGACCAGTATTTTTGATTAATACCTTCTTCGTTCTCAGATTCATAAACTACCGGTACATCTGAGAAAGATTCTAATTCGAAAAAATCAACTTTGGGAGCTTCCTTTACTACATTATTCAGTTCTTCTTCAAAAACAGGTAAATAAACTAATGCATAAACACTATCACTGTTTTTTAATGGATCATCCGAAATCCTTTTGAGATGTTTTCTCAAATACTCCTGACAAGTTTCTGATTGAAGAAAATTAGGGCTGATAACGGGAATGAATATGTCAACGTCTTCATAAGCATCCTCATCATCGGACAATTTATGAATTATGCATTTTCTCTCAGAAATACGATCAAGAAATTTCTGAAATATTAATACAAATTGATCAATCCAACCTTTATTTCCAGATTCAAAGTTGGAGTTATCAACCTCTGAATAACATAATATGATTTCACAGGTTTCTTTCACTTTTAAAAAAAATTGGCTCTTTCTTTTTAAAAAATTATCACTAATATAGGTAAATATTAAAAAGAGTCAAACAATAGACAGAAAAATATAATTTTAACAATATTATAAAACGAATTGTCTGTTATTCAACTTTAATACTTTCTCAAGTACTTCCTTATGATTATTCAATAATTCGAGATAATCATCATATTTAATCTTTAACCCAATTATATCTTCTTCAATTACAGAAAAATAGTCATCACCAGAAAGGTGAATTCCGCCTCCGATCACATGACCATTTCCGAATTTAAATGTCTCTCCTGTATTATTAACTAGCGAGAGCTTCCCTTTGAATATTAATATCAGATCACTGACACTATAATTACCTTTTAAATTCAAAGTAGTTCCTTCAGGATAATAGGTTTCTTCACAAATTTCAAGCACCTCATTTAAAACACTGGTACTTAACGTATTGAATAACTCTATTTTCTTAAGAAATCTTGCTTTTCCAAACTTTAGTTTGAAAATATCATTGATATTGTGATTATCTATTTCCGGAATAAGCTTGGTAATATACCTTTTCGAATGTTCCGGAATTCTTTTACTTAATATTTGAAAATCATAAGGTGAATGAGAATATATTACCCATGCTGCAGTTTCGCAAAGCAATTGGTCTGGGTTAAAAAGCTGTGCTATCAAATCATCTGACACAATATCATCTTCATCTAAAAATGCCATATTAAATAAGGCACATGCTTTTGTCCAGCGGCTGATCTGATTATAATCCCTGTTAATAATGCTTTTAAAAAGATCCGCATCTGAAGCATCCACAAAAGGATCATAGATATTAAGCTTAGACAGTTTATCTTCAATCGGTATATCATCCAAAACCGGAATGATATATTCTTTGAGATCCTCATCCAGAAAAACATCCAGTAATTCAATAGCAAAAGTTATGTTATCAGGATTATTGCTTTCAATATTTTCCTTAACAATAGCAATGGAAGATTTATCATATATCATTGCAAGTAAGGTATAAATATGATCGAATGTCTTTTTATTTTCTTCCTTAAGAGATTCTATAAGCTGATTATCCATATCGATACGAACTGTGCGTATCGCAAGATTATTCCATACTATATTAATTAAATCACTCTTAATTATGTCTTTGATTTTCGATGCTCTTTCAGCATTGACCACTAGTCCTATCCCTGACAAATTACTCAACACTTCTTGCTGAATCTGCTTATCCGGATAATCCATTTTATTCCATAGCGCTTCCTTTGCTTTTTCAGAACCTATTCTACCATAGGTTTTTAAAACCCTCCGCATGGTTTGCAAAGACTGACCTGACTTATAAAAAACTGCTTCAAGCCTGCCAATAACCGGATCTCCAATTAGAGAAAGTGACTTTTGAGCTAATGAACCAAATGTGTTGGATTGAATCAATTCCAAAAGCATTGGCCAGAATTCAGGTCTCTTTATTTTTCCAACAGCAATTATAGCAGATTTTCGAACCTGATTATTTGGATCTCTTAATAAGAGATGCAACAGATTATCATTTTTATTACTTGATTCATGATTAGAAAGATAGTGTGCTACAAACTCTCTTTCATTAATGTTTGTTGACCTGGCCATTTGATCTAACAAAAATCCTTCATCCATTATGCCTTTAAAATGGTAGATCATTGACCTTGCATTCTCAGCCATCATTTTAACCTGGCCGTGTTTCGTATTTTCAATAACTTTATTGAGTGGTTGTAGAGAAGACAGGGGTTTTATCTCTGTTATTAATTTCAACACATACATCACCACTTCTTCCTTATCACTATTTAGTAAATAATACAGGAGCTCATAGTATTGCCCGGGCTCGATTTTTTTAACCAGGTCGAGATTTAATTTAACAGTATTTAAATCTGATTTCAATAAGCCGAGAATAACATCATGATTTAAAACCACTGAATTAAAAGGTAATTTTGCATCAGCATTATTAACATTCTTTTTTAATGTAGAAAGTTTCTTGTGAAGAACGTCGTTATACTGTTTGTGTAATGCATTCACCACAAACACCATTAATACTACAATAAAAAGTAACGATAATAAGAAATAAGCCCTTTCAAGATTCACAAATGAAAGTAATAACATAAAACCTCCGGCAACGAGTGTTGCAACCTGACCGATAACTCCTTCAATTTTAGTTTGAATATCAAACCTGATGTTATCCTCCAGAGGAAGGAAATACAACTTGAATGCAGGGTTTTCCATTGCATCCCTCAGGGAATTAGTAAATACATATGCCCCTACAATTACGATGAAATATGCTGCAAATCCAGCAGATTCGACACCAGAAAAGCCAAATGCAGTTGTTATAAAAATAGCTACAATACTCAGCACACCTAAAATGACAGGCATGACAAGCACGGCAGTTTTAACTCCATAATCAGCAATGATCCGGTCATTAACAAACGTCTGGATCAGAAAGCTCAATATCATTATCGTACCATTGGCAATACCAATAAAGGCAAATAAACTTTGTTCGTCATTAATATAACGTTGTTCAAGTGCATTGGAATAAATAAACTCGATAAACTTAAATGCAATCATTGACACGATCAAAAAGACCGATAGCAAAACGATATATTTTCGTTTGAATAGATTTTTGAATCTTAGGCTTTTCTTTTCTGCTTTCGTTTTGATTTTGGTAAAATCGATATCGTATTTTTTTACGATTATTATCAGAAAAGCCAGGGATATTATCAGTGATCCATTGGTAAGAATCAATATATCCGAAGGGTCTGTGAATTTATTTATAAAGGGTAAAGTAAAAAGGTCAAAATTGAAGCACTCAACTGACCACTATCGATCCCTCCTATAATTCTTTTTGACTGACGAAGGTTAAATAATCTCAGGAAAACACCCCAGAAACCGAGTATAACCAAGGCATTTATTGGTCCATAAAGAATATATAGTAAATAGATCAACCAATCCTGGCTACCATAAAAATGAAAACAAATCCTTATTCCCAGAATCAGGAATGTCACCAGGACTATATTGCCAATAACCAGTTTAGAATAATGTAGATTATGCTGTATTTTTGAATAAATCCAGGTAACAATCACACCCAGAAATCCTGTTAATACAAAAGCTGTATCAAGTTTATCTGCTCCTATTCGGTTAATAAATAAGGTCTGGGCGGTAACTGTATATCCAGCAAGGAATATCCCCATAAAAAAACCCTTTGCCAGCAATAACATCACCTTCTCCTTCTCATCCGGCCGGGCACCAATCAGACCAATCAGCTTGTCTATCATTGATTTACATTAAAAAAATATCAAAAAATCATGATCTAAATATAAAAAATTGATAGCAAATCAATAAAAATTAATAAAAAAAAGAGAGGCAGTTATTACATGCCACTCTTTTTATATTTTATTTCTCAAAAATTTTATTTAATAGAATCTTGCTCAGAAGTGCTTTCTGCCTCTTCAGGAGCATTTTTCTCAGCATCGTAAGAAGCATTTAATCCTTCTACAACATCGTTGGTAATATTCATTCTTTCGTCAGAATACCAAACGCTTTCGTATTTTAATATAATGTGATATCCGTTTTCTTTACTGTAAGATTCGATAAATTCGTTGATCTTGTCTACCACTTCCTTCGTCTTATCAGCTTCGGTTTTTCTCAATGTCTGAGCAAAGTTTTCTCTTTGCATCATCAGATTTTGTTGCTTTCTCTGTAAGTTCTCTTCAATGTTTCTTGCCTGACCCATTGTTAAGTTCTGAGCAGATTTTTGATAATCTTCAAATTCTTTTTGCAATCCCTGAGCTCTGCTTTCCAACTGTCTCTCTAGTCTTGTTCTCTCAGATTCAAGCTCTTCAAGAACATCTTGATAGAATTTATAGTTTTTTGTAAGGGTGTCGGAATTAACATATCCAACTTTTAAATCCGATGCAATTACATCTGAAGTAGTTGACTCACTCTCCTTATCCTCCGCAGTTTCTGAAGTTCCTTGCTGGTTACATGAAACAAAAAACAGCAATGCAACTGTTAGAACAGAACTATACTTAAAAATGTTTTTCATAAAATCTCTACTTTTCATGTTTTATATCGCCTGCAAAGATATAAATACATTTGATTTCAAGAAATTCTATTTGCTATCTTTTTCTTTAAAAGTATAATTTATTCTATCCGACTCCTTTCCAGTGTGAGACTTGGTGTAATCTGGTAGCTCAATCTTTTCGATAGATTCTTTACTTTCAACGGCATTGTCATCTGGAATATCCGGCAATCCTAACAATGGGTGACCCCTATAAATATACGCTCCTATTAAGCCTGAAAAGGCTCCGGCAAGATGTGATTCAAAAGAGATAAAAGGATCTCCGGGCAAAATACCAGGAAAGGTTGTTCCATATAATAAAAAGACAGCTGAGGAAATAATCAGGGATCGATATTCTCGTCTGAATAAACCACTAAAAAACAAAAAGAAAACTAACCCATATACAATTCCAGACGAACCTATATGATACGCTTCGCGGGCGAATAGCCAAACCAAAAAGCCACTCAGCATATATATTACAAGAAATACGTGTACTGCAACTTTCCTGTAGAAAAAGAATGTTCCTGTGATTAGGACCAGCAAAGGCAGACTATTGCTGATTAGGTGATCGAAATTTCCATGAATTAATGGACCGGTAAATATTCCCAGCATACCTTTACCATTACCGGGAAAAACTCCCAGAAATCCCAGACTTAAGTTCATAGCTATTTCCAGGGCCTTTATACACCATAATAGTGTTACAAAAAGGACTGCATAAAGAGCACTCATCCGCAAGGCCACCTGATCTTTCATATAACTAAAAACTCATGTAAAAAGAGGTTTGTTACATAATTTATCAGAAAAAAAGCTCTTGTGCCAGTCTATAAGTATTTGCGTGTGCTTCAATTATTAATTTAATATCTTCAGAATATCCCCCTCCCATGCTAATCATCACCGGAATATCATTTATTTTACAGCTTTCCAGTACTTTTCTATCTCTTTCTTTGCAACCGTTTACTGAAAGTCCCAACCGTCCCAGCTTATCAGTTTTAAGGACATCTACCCCACTTTGAAAAAATATGAATTGAGGCTCGTGTTTTTCGATCAATTGACCTAAATAATTATCGAGAATATCAAGGTAAATATTGTCACCAGTTCCATCAGCTAATTCGATATCCAGATCTGATTTTTCTTTATGCAATGGATAATTGTTTTTACCATGCATCGAAAAAGTAAAGACATCTTTATTTCCTCTAAAAATCTCAGCAGTTCCATTTCCCTGGTGAACATCCAGGTCGACGATAAGTATTTTTTCAAAATGATGCTGATCGATAAGGTATTGAGCAGAAACAGCTATATCATTTAACAAGCAAAAACCCTCTCCTCTATCAGTGAATGCATGATGGGTACCACCTGCAATATTCATCGCACACCCATATTTCAATGCATACATGGTGGCATCCACAGAACCCTGAATTATTTGCTTTTCTCGTATAACCAGCTCTTCAGACAAGGGAAATCCGGTTTTCCTCTCTTCAGAACGTGATAAAGTAAGTTCATTTAGTTTTTTTATATACTCTTCAGAATGGACGGTAGAAAAAATCAAATCGTCCTCAGGCACATCTGGTCTAAAGAAATTATCATTTTCCAGTGTACCTTCATACAATAATTGTTCAGGAAGCAATGTGTATTTTTCCATTGGGAATCTATGCCCCTCCGGTAATGAATGACAATAAGAATCAGCCCAGGCTACTTTTAACATATTTTCTTAACTGAACTAAATAAAAAATTGTTCGGGGATTTTTTAATCGAGCTCGAATGAATACAAACTGTCGTCTAGTGAAATTTCATCATTATTGAATTTATTAATAAAATTAACGATTTCTGTTTCATTCACCTCAGGAATATTCAAGCCTGCCTCTACCATAAGAACACCATCTTCATGTTCCTCATAAACATGCTCACTCACCTGGATCTCACCATCTTCTTCAATTTGATCCATAACCTCAGTCAGAAACAGTTCGATCTCTTCAGTTTTGTGTTCAGGAAGCTCTTTTCCTTTTTGAATTTTGGCGTATTCAGGATGACGTTTTAAGGTTTCATCTTCCGCTTTGGCAAAAACTTCAGATTGATAATACATTTCCAAAGTATATAAAACTGCATTGACTAATTCCTCTTCTCCATTTTTTTCGGTAATAAAAAAAAAGTTAGCATATTCAGGAGAATTATCCTCCTCCTCATTCATCAAATAAGCTTTCTTCTCCTTTTTGATTCTTTCAATTATATCTTTCATATTTAGTCTTTGTCAAACGATTCAAAAATACTCACCATAATCGAAACCACAATGGAAAATAATAATGCTGTCCAGAAACCACTAACATAAAAACCGCCAACGAGGTAATCGGCAAGTAAAATGATAAGCGCATTGATTACCAAAAGAAATAACCCCAGGGTAACTACAGTAATCGGAATTGTAAGTATGACTAACAATGGTTTAATAGTCACATTTAGAATTGTTAAAACTACAGCAAGAATAAGTGCAACCGTAAATGATTCTGTTTCTACACCCGGAATCAGATAGGCCCCTGCGAATACCGCCAGAGTAGTTACTAAAATCTTAAGTAAGAATTTCATATAAATCTGTCCTTTGTGTTAATTTAATTAAATTTTATAACGATTCTTTAATATATTAACATGATGTTGAACATGACCAGCTAAAATATAAGGTAATGCACTGGTTTTAATAGGTGATCCATTCGCATTTCCCATAAATTCAAAAGCATCCTGATTAATAGCATTAAGCATTTTAAGATTAGCTCCCCGTTCATGTTTCCACCATTCGGCTATATCTTCTTTATTCATTTCGTTATAAACTGAATTTTGAACATAATTATCTTCACTAAATCCCGGAATCGAGTTTTCATCTTTCCTTGAAAATGCCAGCAGCCTGTATCCCATTACTTTTTCCACATCAATTATATGCCCGAACACCTCAGCAATTGTCCATTTCTCAGGCTCATACCTATAATCAAGTTTATTTTTAGTTGTATTTAAAATAAAAGTTTTAATTTCATGCCATTGATTTTCCAAAAAAGGTTCTATTTGATCGGGAACTAAATCGATATAAGATTTGTAAAAAGAAGGGTAATTTTCTGGTGATGGTTTTTTGATATTCATTTAATTTTCACTGAAAGAATTCTAAATATTTTTTGAATGGAGAAAGATACTAAAGAAAAATTTTTAAAAACAATCTGTAACAACTTCCTTAATCTACAGGATACAGATAATTATTTTAGATTTCCTTCTTATGATTTCCTTATTCAGAAAATAACCTCATTGGATAAAAATATATTTCGCATTGAGAAACTTGGAAAATCTGTAGAGCTACGAGATATATATGGAATAAAATTCGGTAAAGGGCCAATTAAAATTATGGCCTGGTCTCAAATGCATGGCGATGAACCTACTGCTACAAGAGCTATTCTAGATTTTTTTTATTTTATTCAGAATCATCCTGAAGAATTTGATGACCTGATTAATTATATCTCCCAGAAATGCACAATTCTTTTTGTTCCCATGGTAAATCCTGATGGTGCTGAACACCACACCCGGGAAAATGCATGGGATATTGACCTGAACAGAGACGCCCTTCGATTGACTGCTCCTGAGTCAAAAATATTAAAAATGGTTTTTGATGATTTTCAGCCAGAGTATTCTCTCAACATGCATAATCAAAGTAAATATTATGGTTGTGAAAGTACTGGTGAGCATGTGGAGTTATCCTTTTTAGCAACTGCACCTGATAAAGAACGATCACTTACCGTCAGCAGGAAACGGGCTATTTCGTTAATAAATAAGATCGTTGAGAAAATTAATGCTCTGGAAAATCAACATATTCCCATGGGAAAATATGATGACAAATTTGAACCCAGGGCTTTTGGAGATAATTTTCAGGCAGAAAACTCCGGCCTGGTACTGATCGAGTCAGGGTATGTCCCCGGTGATGAAAATGAAGAAAAACTGAGAAAGCTAAATTTTCTTTCTCTTATTATCACATGCCTGTATACGGATGACCTTGATTATAAAAAAAAGGATCTACAAAAATACAATGAGTTACCCGCCATCTCTGAATTTTATTTTGATGTCATTGTACGAAATGCAACACTAAATCAGGATGGTAAGCAATTTATCGCTGATCTGGGTATTAAACGCGAATTGGTATGGCAGGGAAAAAGCAAATATTATTATTTCGGATTCATCTCTGAACTAGGTGATTTAAGCACATTAAAGGGATTCGATGAAATTGATGCCACAAATTGTATTATTAAACCGGTTAATACTTATAATAAATCTGTTCAGAATATTGATGAAGTGAAAAGTTTAAACTACAAAGAACTTCACAAAAAAGGTATTGCAAGTGTAAAAATGGACAGGTTATCCCTAACCAAAGAATCTACATCAATGCCTTTGAATATATTACCAATACATGAAGATTGGTCACCGGAAAAACTTAGTCCTGCTACATTTCTGATTGAGGATTCAATTTCCGGTGAAACAAAATTCATCATTGTAAATGGTGTCTATTTTCCTGTTAATCCTTAAACCAGGAAGCATACATTGGATAATTATCTGCTGTTCTTTGAATCAGTTCTTTCATCTTTTCTCCTCCATCTTTAATTTTTCTTGCGGGATTCCCAACATAAACAGCTCCTTCTTCTACATTAGTCCCCGCAAGAACAACAGCCCCGGCTCCTATCACCGCCCCGTCGTTAATAATAGCTCCATCCATAACTATAGCTCCCATTCCAATTAATACATTATCTTTTATTTCACATCCGTGTACAATAGCTCCATGCCCAATTGAAACATTATCTCCAATTTTAACATCGAACTTTTTGTAGGTGCAATGGATCACTGCCTGATCCTGAATATTAACCTTATTACCAATACAAATAGAATTCACATCGCCCCTTACTACAGCATTAAACCAGACAGTGCACTCATCTCCCATTTTAACATCTCCAATCAAATAGGCATTTGGTGCAAACCAGCAATCATTTCCTACCGCTGGATATATATCGTGAACTGATAAAAATTTTCCCATAAATTTAAATTTGTTTAAACAAAAGTTTAACTTTGTCGTTTAACCAATAAAATTAAATAAAGCACTATTGTTATGAAAATTTTCAAAGGAATTGCTTTCGCAACAGTTACAGCGTTTATGCTTTCTGCTTGCGGAGGAAACTCTAACTCAGGAGATGCTGTTGTTAGCGAAGAAAAAGAAGCTGCTGAAGCAGGTACAGCTGCAGTAAAATTTACTCCTACCGATGATAGCCAGGTTACCTGGATCGGAAGTAAGCCAACCGGGAAGCACAATGGTTATATCCCGGTAACAGAAGGTGAACTATTTGTAGAGGGCGGAAATATCACAAGTGGTTCATTTACAATGGACATCAAAGGTCTTGAGATCAATGATCTGGAAAATGATCCGAATGATGAGGAGGATATGCACGACAAATTAACAAATCACTTAATGTCGCCGGATTTTTTCGCTGCTGATTCTTTCCCTACAGCAAATTTCGAAATTACTGAGGTAAAAGAATATGATGCCTCAACAATGTCTGTAGAAGGTAAAGATCAATTCGAAACGGAATATACTCCTGAATCAGCTGAGGAATTTATGGTAGAAAACCCAACACATTGGATAAGTGGAAACCTTACAATGCGTGGAACTACAAAAAACGTAGCATTTCCTGCACATGTTAATATGGAAGGTAATGAGCTTACTGCTAAGGCTAAATTCAATATAGACAGAACTGACTGGGGATTAATGTATGGTGATGAAGCAAGTGTTGCTGATAAAGCAAAAGATAAATTCATCTACAATACAGTTAATGTAGGTATTGAACTAACTGCAACTCAAGCTGAAGAGGTTGCTGAGGTTCAGTAATTAATTCAAGAAAATATTAATAAGAAAGGCAGTCGTTTGACTGCCTTTTTTTTGCTGACATTTTGTCATAAATTCTAAATCCAATTTCGTAGCTTTGCATATTGATAATAGGATAATAGCTTTAAAATATGAGTAAGCAAGAGTTAATCAGTGATATCGATATTTTAACTGAAGAACAGCAGCAGTCTGAAGAAGCTTGTGGAGTACAGGTTAGTGAAGAAGAAAACACTGGAAAAAACAGAAAAGTTTATATAGAGAGTTACGGTTGTCAAATGAATTTCAGCGATAGTGAGATCGTTTCTTCTATCATGAAAAGAGAAGGATTTGATACGACTTCTGATTTCTCAAAAGCTGATGTTGTATTTTTGAATACCTGTTCTATCAGGGAAAAAGCTGAGCAAACAGTTAGAAACCGACTTTCTCAATTTAATAAGGTTAAAGAAGAGCGCCCTGAAATGATGATCGGTGTTCTGGGCTGTATGGCTGAAAGACTTAAAGACAAACTTCTTGAAGAAGAAAAAATTGTCGATATGGTTGTCGGACCTGATGCTTACCGGGACCTTCCTACATTGATCAAACAGGTTGATGATGGCAATAAAGCTGTAAATGTTTTCTTATCAAAAGAAGAGACCTATGCTGACATTAGTCCTGTTAGACTGGACAGCAATGGAGTTTCAGCCTTCATCAGTATTATGAGAGGATGCGATAACATGTGTTCTTTTTGCGTTGTTCCTTTCACAAGAGGCCGCGAAAGAAGCCGTGATCCTCATTCCATAGTTGCTGAGGCTAAAGAATTATTTGATAAAGGTTTTAGAGAAGTAACATTACTTGGCCAGAATGTAGATTCCTATAAATGGTCATCAGAGGAAAATAATAAAGGAAGACTGGAGAGGAAAGCCAGAAAGGAAAGTGATGTTGCAATAGTAAACTTCGCAAACCTAATAGAAATGGTTGCAAAAATCAGCCCCGATCTTAGGGTTAGATTTAGTACTTCTCACCCGAAAGATATTACGGATGAGGTTCTTGAAACCATGAATAAGTACGAGAATATATGCAACTATATTCACCTTCCCGCTCAGTCTGGAAATAGTCGGGTTTTAAAATTAATGAACCGGACTTATGATCGCGAATGGTATATTGACCGAGTTGATGCGATAAGAAGAATCATTGGTGATGATTGCGGCATCTCTTCTGATATGATTGCAGGATTTTGCACTGAAACAGAAGAAGACCACCAGGAAACACTCACTTTAATGGATTATGTTAAATACGACTTTTCTTATATGTTCTTTTATAGTGAGAGACCAGGTACTCTTGCCGCTAAAAAATATGAAGATGATATTCCATTGAAAGTAAAGAAAAGAAGATTGCAGGAAATCATTAATAAACAGCAAGAACATTCTCTTGAACGCAATAAAAAAGCAATTGGTAAAGTTCATAAAGTATTAGTAGAAGGAACATCCAAGAGAAGTGATGAGCAGTTACAAGGTCGAAATTCAGAAAATAAAGTAATAATATTCCCTAGAGGAAACCAGGAAAAAGGCCAATACGTTAATGTTTTGGTAAATGATTGCACCCCGGCAACACTTTTTGGAGAGGTAGTCGATTAAACACAAGGGCCGAAAATGCATCAATCAGATATATTAAGTGTAAAACAACGTTTCGGAATAATAGGAAACAGCCCTGAGCTGAATCATGCCATACAGCGGGCTATACAGGTAGCTCCGACTGATATGACTGTGTTAATTACTGGTGAAAGTGGTAGTGGAAAAGAGTCCTTTTCTAAAATAATCCACTCTCTCAGTCATCGAAAACACGGGCAGTTTATCGCTATTAATTGCGGGGCAATTCCTGAAGGAACAATAGACTCTGAGTTATTTGGACATGAAAAAGGTGCATTTACAGGAGCTCACGATAGTAGAAAAGGATATTTTGAAGTCACCACCGGAGGTACGATCTTCCTTGATGAGATTGGGGAAATGCCATTACAAACCCAATCAAGATTATTAAGAGTTCTTGAAAACGGGGAATTTATCCGGGTCGGATCTTCAAAAGTTCAAAAAACGGATGTCAGAGTAGTAGCAGCAACCAATGTCAACCTAATGGAAGCTGTTGAAAAAGGTAAATTCAGGGAAGACCTTTATTACAGGTTAAATACTTTACCTATTTATGTACCTGCACTCCGCGATAGAGGTGATGATATTTTGTTATTATTCAGAAAATTTGCTTCGGACTTTTCAGAAGATTACAGGGTAAAGCCCGTAGAACTGGATGAAAGTGCCCAGTCCGTAATAAAAAAATATCGTTTCCCTGGAAATATCAGGGAACTTAAGAACCTTGTTGAACAAATTTCTTTACTTGAGGAAAACCGGTCAATCAGCGCTGAGGTGCTGGCAACCTACCTACCTGACAGCACTCGAAATGTACCAGCAATATTTCAACAGGAAAATACCCAGGGACTAAATGAAAGGGACCTTTTATATCAGATCTTATTTGATATGAGAAAAGATATGACAGAATTGAAAAAGCTGGTTGTATCAATTCTCAACGATCAACAAGATGGTGCAAAAATTATCCGGGAAAACCAGGAGTTGTTTGAAGACATAAAATACCGGTCATCCCTACCGGAAGTCAAAGGGTCCGGAAGCTCTGGAGAAACAACTGAAGAGAGTGGATCTCCATTTATTTTACATGATAATCAGAACTCCGAAAACCAGGAGGACGATGAGGAAGCATATTATGAAGATGTTTATCATGAACCTGAAGAAGAGGAAGAGAATCTTTCATTAGAAAATAAAGAAAAAGAGCTAATAATCAAGGCTCTCAGAAAAAATAAAAACAAAAGAAAATACGCAGCAAAAGATCTCGGAATATCCGAAAGAACACTTTATAGGAAAATTAAACAGTATGAAATCGAAGCATAATAAATATTTTTTTCTCATATTATTTTTCATACTCAACGCTTGTTCTGTAAACTATTCTTTTACCGGAATTAGCATCGGTCCTGAAGTAAAGACTATTTCGATCAGCACATTCTTTAACGACACCGGACAGGGTCCTCCCACGATTGCACAACAATTTACTGAACAATTGAAAGAATATTTTCAGAGAAACTCCAATTTATCGATCGTAGATTATGGAGGTGACCTTCAATTAGAAGGCTCAATAACAGGCTACAGAGCTTCATTAAGAGGTGTAAGCGCTGGCACCGGTAATAACAACATAGATCAGGCTGCTCAGGAAAGATTAACAATAACAGTGACTGCAACATTCATTAATACTTATGACGAATCGCAGAATTTCTCTAATAGGTCCTTTAGTTTTTACGAAGACTATGACCCTAATACTGCACCGCTAAATGCGAATGAACAACAGTATGTAGATAATATAATTGAACAGATAATATTGGATATTTTCAATACATCAGTTGCTAATTGGTGATTTTTTTTATTCTTTTAAGCCAAGACTTTAAAATTCATGGTTTCTAAACACGACTTAATTAACTTTTTAAACGATCCGGAAAGAGTTTCTGACGATCAATTCTCTGAAATTCAAGATCTGGCAGCCAGGTATCCTTACTACCAGGCTCTTCACATACTTGTTGCTAAAATTAAACAGCATAAAGGAGCGGATGACTCTCAGGATGCCCTTCATAAGGCAGCAATATATACTTATGACAGGGATGTTTTAAAACAATATATGGAGAGCTCCGGATCTCAATCTTCTGAATCTGAACAGGAAGATCATTCAACCTCGACTTTTGAAGAAGAGGATGTAGTAGAAGATGCTGAGATCGTCATAGAAAAAAATGAAGAACAGTTTGAATCTAATGAGGATTCGGCATCAGGTGAGGAAAATACCATTATAGATGATTCCGATAATGTTGAAAAAGAAAATGAAGATGAATCGCAACAGAAAGAGGATAATTCTGAGTGGACTTCGGGATATGATTTTCCTTCGGATGAAGATGAAGCTGTAAAAAGTAAAGAATCAACTACTGAAGATAGTAGTGAAGAAGAAACCGATGAAGAAGAGTCTAAAGATAGTGAAGATGGCGATGACATATACAGTGAATTAATGGCTAACCTTGCCTCACTTAAAGAGAGCATGGGTGAATCTGGTGAACAAAAATCGGAGGAAGAAGAAAGAGAAGAGGAAGAAAAAAAAAAGCCAATAGAAACTGACGATGCAAACAAAGAAGATTCTAACATAGATTCAGGTAAAACTGATGAAGAAAAAGCAGAGTCGGTAAAAGATACCCCTGAAGATAAAGAAAAGCCTGAGCCCGAATCAAAAGGTTCTCTTCTGGATAGCCTTAAAAAGAAATCTCAACAATATTCTGATGAGGAATCAGACAAGGATAAAAAAGACAGACAAAAGGATATTATTGATTCTTTTATTAGTCGAAGTCCTAATATAGAAAGATTCAAATCTGAAGATCAGGAAGAACTTACCGATGAGGAATTGAGAGATCTTGCCAAAGACAGCACCTCAGTAAATGAGAACCTTGTATCAGAAACTCTTGCTAACATTTATGCTAAGCAAGGTAAGACTAAAAAAGCTATTGAAATTTATAAAAAATTAATTTGGAAATATCCACAAAAAAAGGCTTACTTTGCAAGTCAAATTAGTAAGCTGGAAAAATAAAAAACATGTATATTTTAATTCTTTCTTTAATTATTGTCGCAGCAGTATTGTTGGTGTTGGTTATCTTGGCTCAAAATTCTAAAGGTGGTGGTTTATCATCTACATTCGGACAGGCTAATCAAATGATGGGTGTTAAAAAGACAACTGACCTTCTTGAGAAAACGACCTGGGCTCTATTAGTATTTATAGTTGCTTTGGCTTTAGTAAGTGCTCAATTCATTGATAAAGGCGGTGACACGGTAAAAAGTACGAATGTTGAAGCGGTACAGGAAGAGGCAGCTCCGGCAGTCATTCCTCAGAACGATGAATTGACTTCTCCTGCGGAACTTGAATCAGATACAGTTCAATAAGAAATTAAATACTTAATTAAGAAAGTCCTGATCAGATCAGGGCTTTTTTTATGCCTTTACTTTATGAAGCAAGAGAAATATACTTCAGGAAATTTAATTTTATAACTGGCATTAAAGTTTCCTCAAATGGTAAATTCCTTCTAGTTGAAATAAAATATACTGCAGGATTTGGAAGTTCTTTATTCAATCTGGCCAAACGAACTTTGTAACCTTCTATAGTATCTCCTATCCCGAGCTCAATATCTTTTAAAAAGGTTAAATTCAGTCCGCGAAAAGTATCCTCGGACCGTTCAAATATGCCGGTTTTATATCTAAAAACTTTTTTTCTACCATTAAACATTTGCAATACTAAATATCCTTCCTCCTTGTACAAAGGAACTATCCCAACAGGTTCTATTTTAATATCCTCTCCAACTGATATAAAAATTTCCTCTCCCCTTTCCAGCCAGATCTTCATTTGAGGCATTGAAAAGTAAATCAAATCTTCAATTGCTTTAATTATCTCATCATCGTCCAGTATTTCTTTATAAACCAATTTAAGTTTAAGAAAATCTTCCATAGAAATTTCCTTAGGAAAAGACTCTTTCAGGAGTTCCTTATTTTCTTTAAGTGTATGCAAATTTTTATAATGAAAGATCAAATCAGAAAAGGCAGGATACAATTTAAATTCATTAAAAAATTTTTCAATGCGTTGTAAGTATGCCAGGAGGGTATACTTTTTGAATTCAAAGTCAATCGGACTTTCGGTAATCCAGTTAGGGCTTAATGTTTTCATGGGCTTAATAGTTTCAATGACACGTTTTTACAATACTGACATAATTTCTACCAGAATTCATGTCTATTTGTCACTATTTTCATACCACCAATAAAAACCATGACATGAAAAATGACTAAAAAGTGAAAAAATGACCGTTTGAACGGAATAATTTCATTTGGCACATAATGTGCACAATGCACCATGTAAAATTTAGCAATAACAACGCTTAAAATCAATACACATATGTCACAACTTAACATTAAGCCTTTGGCAGACAGAGTTCTGGTAGAACCTGCTGCAGCGGAAGAAAAAACAGCATCTGGAATTATCATTCCTGACACTGCAAAAGAAAAACCACAGAAAGGTAAGATCGTAGCGGTCGGTAACGGTAAAATAGATGAACCAATGACAGTTCAGGTCGGTGATACTGTACTTTATGGAAAATATGCAGGAACCGAAATTACTGTTGATGGTGGAGATTATCTCATCATGAGAGAATCTGACATTTTCGCAATACTATAAAATCAAGGGTTTATTAAAATTTAAGAAACATGGCTAAAGAAATATTATTTGACACAGTTGCAAGAGAAGCTCTGAAAAAAGGAGTTGACAAACTTGCAGACGCGGTTAAGGTAACGCTTGGACCAAAAGGTAGAAACGTAATTCTAGACAAAAAATTCGGAGCACCAACAATTACAAAAGATGGTGTTTCTGTAGCTAGGGAGATCGAGGTTAAAGATCCGGTAGAAAACATGGGAGCTCAGCTTGTAAAAGAAGTTGCTTCCAAAACAGCAGATGATGCTGGTGATGGTACTACTACAGCTACTGTTTTGGCACAGGCAATTTTTAACGCTGGTATTAAAAACGTAGCAGCAGGAGCTAATCCGATGGATCTGAAAAGAGGTATCGATAAAGCAGTTTCTGAGGTAGTTAAAGAACTTAGAAAAATTTCTAAGGATATTAACGACTCAAGCGAAATCGCTCAGGTAGGTACTATCTCTGCAAACAACGACGATGAGATCGGTAAAATGATCGCTGATGCGATGGACAAAGTAGGAAAAGACGGAGTAATTACTGTTGAAGAAGCAAAAGGTACTGAAACAGAGGTTAAAACTGTTGAAGGTATGCAGTTCGACAGAGGTTATCTTTCTCCATACTTTGTAACTAACACAGAGAAAATGGAAGCTGAGTTGGAGAACCCTTACATTCTTATTTTCGATAAGAAGATCTCTTCAATGAAAGAATTACTTCCGGTTCTTGAGCAGGTTGCTCAGACAGGAAAACCTCTATTAATAATCTCAGAGGACGTAGAAGGCGAAGCTCTTGCGACACTCGTAGTGAACAAGATCAGAGGATCTCTGAAAATTGCTGCTGTTAAGGCTCCTGGATTTGGAGACAGAAGAAAAGCAATGCTAGAAGATATCGCTGTGTTAACAGGTGGTACTGTAATCTCTGAAGAAAGAGGTTATAAACTTGATGCAGCTACGATCGACATGCTTGGTCAGGCTGAAAAAGTGAACATCGATAAGGATAACACAACTATCGTTAACGGTGCTGGAGATAAAGACCAGATTGACGCTCGTATCAATCAGATCAAAGCTCAAATAGATAACACTACTTCAGACTATGATAAAGAAAAGCTTCAGGAAAGATTAGCTAAGCTTTCTGGTGGTGTAGCAATCCTTTACATCGGAGCTGCTACAGAAGTAGAAATGAAAGAAAAGAAAGACAGAGTAGACGATGCTCTTCACGCGACAAGAGCTGCTGTACAGGAAGGAATTGTTCCTGGTGGTGGAATTGCTTTGATCAGAGCTGTAGAAGCAATCAAAGATCTCAAAGGACGTAATGAAGATGAAAATACCGGAGTCAACATTGTACTTTCTGCCTTAGAATCTCCTTTAAGAACCATTGTATTCAATGCAGGTGGTGAAGGTTCAGTAATCGTTCAAAAGGTAAGAGAAGGTAAAGATGACTACGGTTACAATGCCAGAGAAAATAAATTCGAAAACCTTTATGCTGCTGGTATCATCGATCCAACTAAAGTTACAAGGTTAGCTCTTGAAAATGCGGCGTCAATTGCATCACTTCTGTTAACTACGGAATGTGTCGTAGCTGATGATCCTGAAGAAGAGCAAGGTGGCGGCGGAATGCCTCCAGCAGGAATGGGTGGCGGAATGCCAGGAATGATGTAATCTGAGAATTCAAAAATACATCTTATAAAAAAAGGCGATCAATTGATCGCCCTTTTTTATTGTAACAATATATTAATTAAATAGATTTCATATTAAAAGGAAGGTTGATTATTTGCATAAAATCCTCTCCGGTTTCGTACATACTTTCATCCTGACTATCGTAAATCCAGTTAACAATTACTTCTTTTCCTTTTTTACTACACCTTTCCATTTTACGGAAAAATTCGATTAGGCATTTACTACTACTTGTATTAAAGTAATCAAGATTTATGTCTATACTTAATTTATTCCTGTTTGGATCTGAGCAAAAGGAATCAGCCCATTTAAACAGAGGGTTAAAGAAATCAATTGCATTTTCAGGGATCGATCGACCGGATATAGTGATCTTATTATTTTCAAGCTTATAATCTATCAGAGGTGTTCTCTGAGAAGGTAAGATATTTAGATCCAGCATCATAAATTCGAATATTAATGATTTTGAATCCGAAAGATATTAATTATCTAAAAGAGCTGAGAATATAAGTTTGGTTAATATGTAAACAAGGAAATTTTCCCGACGAATGGCAGGAATTTAAAGTTTAATGAGCAGCAGTATTTATTAAAACCCGTCATCATCCTCTTCTTCTACTGGTTCTTCCTGATCAAATGGAATTGCTTCAGTTTCCTGAGTTTCCTCCTCTTCATCTCTTTTCTTCTTTTTCTTCTTGCCAGACTTTTTCCAGAATTGCCACCATTTCTTTTCAGGAGCCTCTTCTTCAACAGCATCTCCCATTGGCTCTCCTAAACCTCCCTCTTCATCAAAGGCATCATCTTCCCTGAACTTTTCGTTTAACTCCTCTTGTTTTTCAAGGTGATCAGTCCATACCGAATCAATTTTCATCTGGCGTTTTTCAAGTATATCATTTCCGATGAGCCACATATAACTCATCTGATCGATATTATATTTATCTTTCTGCTGATCTTCATCAGCCAGGATAGGTTCTTCTTCAGGGGTGTAGTAAGAAGCTGTATCAATTAACTGCCTGTCAATATCAGCATCCATCTCGTATCTGTTTTCCTTTTGAGTTTTTGGTATATCACCATCATCAATCTGAAATACAGAATCTTCTTCTTTCTCTTTTGGGTAGACTACCTCCATTGGAATTGTGCGCATATCAGCACTTCTCTTCTTGTATTCGTTTCTTTTGATAAGATTAAAATACATTGAAGGAGCAATCAGACCATAGTCAGTTTTTTTGACTGATGCAGTCATTTTTGGGGATATGCTGTCAGCGAAATAAGAAAACCTCGCCGCGCGTTCATCTTCATCGAGTATGTAATAACTCTGAAACGCGGGGCAAATCATCTTTTCCTGACAACTCTGTAATAACAACGCTGCTAATACAAAAAAAATAACCAAACTAAATGGTCTCATTCAATTCCGATGCCTTTATATGCTCTAACTAAAAAAACTAGCGTTTATTATATTCTAACCCTTAATAAACAATTTACAACTAGAATTATCTAGCAAAAATACTATTTAAAATGAAAATCTGAAATATAATGTAATTTATTACTACAATTCCCACTCTTCATTCATGTAATTTATTGCGTGATGTGCGGTTAAATCAAACTGACAGGGAACCACAGAAATATAATTATTAGCAATTGCCCATTCGTCGTTGTCTTCTCCTTTGTCAAAATTAACAAAATTTCCTCCTAACCAAAAATATGGTTTGCCTGTCGGATCTCTTCGCTGATCAAAAACCTCTTCCCATTTAGCATTTGCCTGCCTGCACACTTTTACACCTTTTACCTTTTCAATTCTTTTAGGAGGTATATTTACATTAAGCGCAGTATATTTTGGCAATCCTCTTTTTAAGGTTTGTTCTGTGATCTTCAATATCCACTCATCAGCATGATCAAAGTCGGCTTCCGGATCGTAGTCACAAAGGGAAAAACCGATAGCAGGTGTACCTTCTATCGCTCCTTCTATTGCAGCACTCATAGTTCCACTATAAAGAACACTGATTGAAGTATTTGCCCCGTGATTTATACCACTGACAACAAGATCTATCGTCCGGTCTTTTAAAACATGGTGTTTACCCAATTTCACACAATCAGCCGGAGTACCGCTACATTTATATGCTTCAACTTCAGGAAAAATTCTTTCCCTGAACAATCTGAGTGTATTACCAATTGTGATAGCATGTCCCATACCTGATTGAGGACTATCGGGGGCTACCACAACAACCTCACCTATCTGCTTCATTAAATCAACCAGCTTTCTTATGCCATTAGCAGTGATACCATCGTCATTAGAAACCAGGATAAGTGGTTTTTTATCTTTCGTATTACTCATTAAGGTTATTGTAGAATTTTGTAATATCAATCAAATCATCCGGACGGTCGATATCAAATTTTCTTTTTTTAATATATTGTTTAATCTCTTCGGATTTGTCGGCCATAACATCGAAAAGCTCCCTCTTTTTGGGTGTGAAAAAATTAATATCTCCTCCTTTTCTCAAGAAATAAAAATTAGTTCGGAGAACATAACTTTCAACCCAATAACTTCTGTAATAAAAGCTATTATTAGAGGTTGTGGTTCGGGTATCTATATATTCCCTTCCAAGCAGGGTCAGATCTCCTTCAACCAATAATTCAAAAAACATCATTGCCCGATAATTATTTTTTTCATATGGAAGAGAATAAAATTTTCGGGTTATACCCAAAATCTGATCTTCAATAATAAAAAAAACTACCTTTTGTGATGTATAAGTTTGTACAACGCCTTTATTAATAACCTGAATTATATTATTCTCGAGATCATATTTTAGCTTTCCACTGACTCTTTTATCACCTTCCAGAATTGCTGTTCCGGGATGGAAAGTTTCAGATGGAAACTGTTGTGCAAATAAACTATTACTGGTAAATAAAAATCCAAAAAATATTATAACTGCAAGTCTAATGGTTTTTAAGGATTGAATGTCCCATTTTGTCTCGCTTAGTTTTAAGATATTTCTCATTATGCTGATTCGGTTTTACTTCTATAGGTACAGTATCCACAATTTCCAGGCCATACCCTATCAGACCGGTTCTTTTTTTCGGGTTATTGCTTATAAGTCTGATCTTTTTAATCCCTAAATCCCTGATTATTTGAGCACCAACACCATAATCTCTTTCATCCATACTAAATCCCAGATGTAAGTTAGCTTCAACGGTATCCATACCTTCTTCCTGGAGTTTATAAGTTTTTAACTTATTGATCAGACCAATTCCACGGCCTTCCTGATTCATATAAATTATTACTCCTTTACCTTCTTTTTCTACGATCTCCATAGCCTTATGAAGTTGAGGACCGCAATCACAACGACAACTTCCGAAAATATCTCCGGTTACACAACTTGAATGTACCCTTACCATGACCGGTTCATCTGGCTCCCACGTTCCTTTCACTAATGCCATGTGAATATCTCCGGTATTAGTCTGAACATAAGGATGCAACATAAAATCACCATGATCTGTTGGCATACTTACAACTTCTTCCTTCTTAATCAGGCTATCTTTTTGTAATCGATACCTGATCAGGTCTTCAATTGACACTAATAATAGACCAAATTTATCTGCAACTTTCCGAAGATCAGGAAGGCGTGCCATTGTACCATCTTCATTAAGGATCTCTACCAACACACCAGCAGGTGAAAGACCTGCTAACCTGGCAAGGTCAATTGATGCTTCAGTATGGCCTGCTCTTCTTAAGACTCCGCCTTTTTTAGCTTTTAACGGGAAAATATGGCCTGGCTTACCTAATTCTTCAGGATCAATATCCGGATTTACCAGGGCCTGAATGGTCTTGGCACGGTCTGATGCCGAAATTCCGGTTGTACAACCGTGTCCGATCAAATCAACAGACACTGTAAATGGAGTTTCGTAAGCAGCAGTGTTTTTCCCCACCATTAGTTCAAGACCTAACTCTTCACATCTTTCCTCTATAAGTGGGGCACAAATTAATCCCCGTCCATGGGTTGCCATAAAGTTTACTATCTCAGGAGTGATTTTTTCAGCAGCGCATACAAAGTCACCTTCATTTTCACGGTCTTCATCGTCCACAACAATTACAACCTCTCCCCTTTTAATCGCCTCTATGGCATCTTCTATTTTATCTAACATTGTTTATTGAGTTCTTATTACTATATATATTAACTAAATATTGGGTTTAAAGTTAAATATGAATCACATCTATATCATACGATTGTATGAAAATACGGTTTCTTTAAACTGTTTCACTTGAAAATCACCACATTACCAAGTGCTTTTGCATATTCTCTTTCTAATTCTTTTAATTCTTTCTGAATTCGCATGCTATGAATGATCTCTTCATCACCTTTTAGCTCCTTCAATTTTTCTTTATTTTCATGAAGCATTTTTTTAACATAAGCTAATTTCAACCGCAATATCACACTGTTAATAACATTATGCAATTGTTCTTCCTCAGTCGGTACAAAGATCAAATGTTTCTTATGCCAGTTTTCACTTACTTCATATGGCTGAATAAACATATTGACCAGCTTTTGCTGTAATACCTCATCTCCAAAGGTCATAAAATAACTAATATCAGGAGTTCCTCCTTCGCTGACTATTTCTCTGTATTGCGTCAGAATAGCATGAAACTCCGGAGTAATCATGTCGATATCCTCTAGCTCCTCCAGAATAAAATGACTTATCAGGGTCCCTTCATCATCCATTTCGTGATTACCATAAGAAATGAGTACCCTTATCAATTCCGATTCCTGTGATTCGATATAGTTATCTACATGGGAAGCTAGTACAAGATTGTCCTCTTCCGTAGCTTTCTCTTCTTTTTGAACAGGCTCATCCGATTCCTGCCTGAATCGATCCTTTGCGGACTGTTTCTGCTCATTTCTTCTTTTCTGAATAATAAGCTTATTCTCTTCCGCAATTAATAAATCTTCATCTACATTGAGATGTGTTGCCGCTTGTTGAGTATAAACAGTTCTTTTAATCGGATCTGGTATCTTTGCAATACTTTCTACTATTGCTTTAATCGAGTCTGCTTTTGCCTGAGGACTTACCTTCGCCTCTTCAGAGTATATTTTTAATTTGTAGGAGACAAAATCAGTGGCATTTTCTTTCAGAAATTTCTTAAACTCCTCCGTTCCTAGCTTCTGACTATAACTATCCGGATCTTCACCTTCAGGAAATACCAGGACTTTTACATTCAGTCCCTTCTCAAGAATCATATCTATTCCCCTCATGGCTGCTTTAATTCCGGCAGCATCTCCATCAAAAAGAACTGTAATATTTTTAGTGTACCTGGATATAAGCCTGATTTGCTCATCGGTCAATGAAGTACCACTCGAAGCCACCACATTTGCCACATCCGACATATGCATGGAGATAACATCAGTATATCCTTCAACCAGGTAACATTCATCAAATTGACGAATAGCTTGTTTAGCCTGATAAATACCGTAAAGTATCTTACTTTTATGATAGACTTCAGTTTCAGGGGAATTCACGTATTTAGGTTGCTTTTTTGAAGGATCTAACTTGATTACCCTTCCGCCAAAGGCTATAACCTTTCCACTAACGTTATGAATAGGAAACATCACACGGCCGCGAAAACGATCATAAGCTTTTTCTTCTTTTTTAATTATCAGACCTGCCTTATCCAGATATTCTTCCTGATAACCTTTTTGCAAAGCTTCTTTATAGAGCCCGTCCCATTTATCAAGACTGTAGCCTAATCCAAACTCATTTATGATCTTTTCATTAAACCCTCTTTCCCTGAAATACGAAAGGCCTACAGATCGGCCTTCGTCGGTTTCTTTTAGCATTTGATGAAAATATTCAGCAGCATGATTTAGAACAATTAAAAGACTTTCACTGGTTGATTGTTTTTGGATGGCTTCCTCAGAAAGTTCTTCCATCTCAAGCTCGATACCGTATTTATCAGCAAGTATTTTTATTGCTTCCAGATATCCTACACCTTCAAATTCAGTAATGAATTTTATTGCATCTCCTCCTTTACCCGAACTAAAGCATTTAAATATCTCTTTAGAGGGTGAAACGTAAAATGATGGAGTCTTTTCATTGGTAAAGGGACTAAGACCACGGTAATTCTGCCCAACCTTTTTCAACTGGACATATTCCCCAATAACATCAACAATATCGACGTATGATTTAACTTTTTCTATAGAATCATCTGAGATCTTCAATATTTCTCCCTTTTAAATGCGCTATTAGCTTTGCGTCTTCCGCAAAATACAAAATTAACCAATATGTTTTTTGATTGAAATTAATTTCATGTAGTAGTGAAAAAAAATATGATTAACTTGCGCCAAATTTGTTTAAACTTATTATTAAGTCAAACGTTACCAAAGTAGAAGTTCAATTGAATAATATGGCAATAACGAAGGAAAAAGTACTTAGTGCTCTCGGAGAGGTTATCGACCCGGATCTCAAGAAAGACCTGGTTACATTAGGCATGATTGAAGACATTGCAATAACAGATAAAAAAGTTAGCTTCAAAGTTGTTTTAACCACGCCTGCATGCCCGTTAAAAGAAATAATCAAAAATGATTGTTTAAAAGCTATCGAAAAACATTTGGGCTCTGATGTTGAGGCAGATATTGACATGACCTCAAGAGTAACAACTATAAGAGATAACTCTCCTGTTTTGCCTCAGGTTAAAAATATAATTGCTGTGGCTTCAGGAAAAGGAGGAGTTGGCAAATCTACTGTTACTGCCAATTTAGCAGTTGCACTTAAAAATGAAGGGGCGAAAGTTGGAGTTATCGATGCAGATATTTTTGGTCCTTCGATTCCGACAATGTTTAATTGTGAAAAAGAACAACCAAGTGTAAGAGAAGTCAATGGTAAAAACTTATTGCAACCATTAGAGCAATATGGGATTCAATTAATGTCAATTGGTTTTCTTGCTCCTCCGGATCAGGCGGTTGTGTGGAGAGGTCCTATGGCTTCTTCAGCTTTCAGGCAATTTTTTACAGACACAGAATGGGGTGAATTAGATTATCTTTTAATTGATCTCCCTCCAGGAACAAGTGATATTCATTTAACCTTAGTACAAACTGTGCCTGTTACAGGAGCAGTAATTGTTACTACTCCCCAAAAGGTTGCTATATCGGATGCACAAAAAGGATTGGCAATGTTTAAGCAGCCACAAATCAACGTACCTGTATTGGGAATTGTTGAAAATATGGCTTATTTTACTCCGGAGGAATTACCAGATAATAAATACCATATATTTGGAGAAGGCGGAGGAAGAAAATTCGCAGAAATAAATAACGTACCGTTTATTGGAGAAATTCCTCTGGTAATGGGTATCCGTGAAAGTGGTGATTCAGGTTATCCTGTAACAATGAAAGATTCTCCTGTTGCAGACGACTTCAGAGCACTTGCAAGAAGTCTGGCCCAGGAAGTAGCAATCAGAAATGCTAAACAGGATAAAACTAAAATTGTAGAACTCAAGTAATTCTATATATGACACTCATACAAAAAGTTGAAGAAGCTATCAATAATATAAGGCCTTACTTAGAGGCTGATGGTGGCGATGTAAAGGTGTTGGATATCAACCAGGATAATATTGTTAAAATCGAGTTATTGGGCGCTTGTGGGAGTTGTCCGATGAGCACAATGACGCTCAAAGCCGGAGTTGAGGAAGCTGTAAAAAAAGCAGTTCCTGAAATTAACGGTGTGGAAGCAATTAATATTACCAAACCTGGAGATCCTCAAGCCAAATTACCCGACACTATGATTTAAAATGGTAAGATTTAATTTTTTAGCTCTTCTGATAATAACATTGATTCAGTTCCGTGCCTTTTCCCAGGAAAAGTGCGGAACTGTTTTATTATCAAAGCAAAAATATGGGGATTCCTATCAAAAAAAGGTCTTAAACTTTGAGCGATGGATAAATAAAAAGGAATCAGAATCAACAGAAATATTTAAAACCAACGAGGAAAATGTTGTTCAAATTCCCGTTGTAATTCACATTGTACATAACGGAGAGTCCCTGGGGATAGAAAGCAATATACCTCAGGAACAAATCCTTAATCAACTTGAAACGTTGAACGAAGATTTCAGAAGAATGAATGCTGATTCTGTCTTCACGAGGAATATTTTCAAACCCTTTGCAGCTGATACCCAGATTGAATTTGTTCTAGCAAAGCAAGATCCAAATGGACTTCCTACCACAGGAATCATACGAACACAGGGTCCTCAGAATTCATATTCATTAAGCCAATCTGATGAATCTGAACTTAAGGCTGCCAGTTATTGGCCAGCTGAAGATTATCTGAATATCTGGGTTGCTGAATTAAGTTTTACTTTAATAGGTTATGCCCAATTTCCGGTCAGCGATCTGCCTGGATTAGAAAGTGCAAAAGATGACAGGCTTACAGACGGGGTAGTTATCGATTACGAATATTTTGGTACAGGCTTTAATACAGTCCCATCCAGTAAAGGACGAACACTAACCCATGAAATAGGTCATTTTTTTGGATTAAGACATGTTTGGGGTGATGGAGACTGTTCTGCCAGTGATTACGTTAACGATACGCCTGATCAATTAACTTCTACTAATGGTTGTCCGGAAAACAGCTTCACTTGTGGAAGCGAAGATATGTTTGAAAACTACATGGACTATACCAGAGATGAATGCATGAATATTTTCACTGTGGATCAATCATCACGTATGCATATTATCCTAAATGAAAGTCCAAGAAGAGCAAGTCTGTTAAATTCTCCGGGATTGATCCAGCCCGAAGAATATAATAATGATCTTAGAGTGGGTGATATTCTATATCCGGGATTAGTACATTCTGATGAAACTTTGGCTCCGGAGTTTGAAATTATTAATGCTGGCAAAACAGCTGTTGATAATTTCACTATTGATATAATAGGAGGATTAAATAGGGTAACTCTTACCCCAACATCACCAATTCCAGCCGGTGAATCTGTTTTAGTGTCGGGAGTTGACTTAACATTACTCGAGTCTGAAAATTTCAAGCAACAAATTTCAATTGAGATTAATTTCCCTGAGGATGAAAATCTAACTAATAACCTTAAAGTCAAGTCCTTCTACTATCATCCTTTTCAATTAATTGCACCTTTCAGAGAGCGGTTTGAAGGTCCCACAAATTGGTTAAATATCGATGAAGAAAACGAATTAAAGTGGCAATTTACTAATTCAGTATTTTCTCCAGTTGGTGAATCCAGCCTTGTCGGAACTTTTGATAATATATTTGAGACAATTGGAAACCCGATGATCATTACTCCGGAATTTGATCTTTCCGAAACTGAAGAAGCCTCAGTTTTTATTGATGTGAGTTATCGCCCGGCTTCAGGAACAATTACCGATATTTTAAATGTATTATTATCCACTAATGGTGGTGAAACGTTTGATGTGAATTTAGCTACTATTTCAGCAAATACATTAAATTCTGAACCCTTCAGGGGACATGGGAACCATCTTCAGTCTCTGATTGGAGAAGGTTATATATTGACCTGACTAATTATACGGGTGAAAGCAATTTAAGGCTGGCCTTCCAGGGAATTAATAATGGAAGTAATAATTTATATTTCGATAACGTTGAATTATTTCTGGGCAATAATCCTGATCCTTTATTTTTAAATGAACCGGATGTAAGAGTGTATCCAAATCCTTCAGTTGAATATACTAATATCTCGTTCTATCTGGACGAAACACAAGATCTCAATATAAGGCTCATAAATAGCAGAGGTCAAGTTCTGGAAGAAAATCGCATTGAAAATGTGCTCAATCAAAATTATCGTCAAAGCTTGAGAAATTTAAGTTCAGGAATATATTTTATTCAAATTCAAGGAGAAACTTTCACGACTACTAAAAGAATCATCAGGCAGTAATATATATAGAGTATTTTTTAATATTTTAGCCATCCAGTTATAAATTATCAATGCAAAAAAAGAAAGTAGCACTTTTATACGGAGGGAAATCTGTAGAACATGATATTTCCATCAGGTCTGCTAAAAATATTTTTGAAGCAGCTGATAAAGAAAAATATCAAATCTATTGTATAGGTATATCCACCAACGGTGGCTGGTATCTAACAAATGAGGTTAGTAATGATATAACTAAGGGCTTAAAACTGTCTCTGCAACTTCATAATGGTCAAATGTCCTTTTCAACTTCAGAAGAGGAAAACTTAATTTTTGATGTTGCCTTCCCTGCATTGCATGGAACAGACGGAGAAGACGGCAATATTCAAGGACTATTGGAGGTAACAGGAACAGCTTATGCGGGATCTGATGTAATGGGTTCTTCTATAGCGATGAACAAGTTTTTTACAAAGCAAATCCTTGAAAAGCAAGGAATTCCTGTTTGTGACTATTTGTATTTCACTTACCAGGACGATCCTGAATTTGAATTTATTAAAGATAAATTAGGTCTTCCCTTTATTATTAAACCAATTAATCTTGGATCCTCTGTTGGCGTTTCAAAGGTCAAATCAAAATCAGAATTTAAAACTGCATTAAAAGAAGCGTTTAAATATGATAATGAAATAATCGCTGAAGAATTTGTAGAGGCAAGAGAACTTGAATGTAGTGTACTCGTAGAAAACAATGAAATTAAAGCCTCAGTGCCTGGTGAGATTGTTGTTGAAAAAGAATATGAGTTTTATACTTTTCAGGCCAAATATGTAGATAGTAAAGCTGCAAGACTGGAAATCCCAGCTTCACTACCGGAAAACATAGAAAATACGATCAAACATTTATCCATTAATGCTTTTAAAGCGGTCGGTTGCCAGGGTTTTGCCAGGGTAGATGTTTTTTATCAGGAAGATCAGGGTATGTGTTACGTAAATGAGATCAATACCATCCCCGGGTTCACAAATTCTTCTATGTTTCCGATGATGTGGAAACATGATGGATACACTTTTACCAGTCTCATCGATACAATTATATCTGAGGCTATATATAGATTTGAAAGAAAAACTCGTTTAAAAACTAACTTTAATTCAGGATTAGAGTAAAATATGAATTTTAAGAAATTTTTTCCAAAGACAAACACATTGCAAGGCCTGTTACTTAATATAGGGCTCATTTTTATTGCAACGTTCCTTATTCTTTATTTGGTATTTCATGTGGTTTTACCAAAAATCACACTACATGGAGAGGTTATAACCGTACCTAACGTGACCTTAAAAACTATAGAGGATCTAGAGGAAGACCTTTTATCGCGAAACCTGGAATATGAAATCAAACCAGATTCTGATTTCAATAAGAATTTTCCAGCCGAGGTTGTATTAAAACAATATCCGGAACCAGGTACTAAGGTTAAAAAAGGAAGAGTGGTATCCTTAACCCTCAATGCCTCTCATCCGCCTGAAATAAAAATGCCTAAATTGGTCGATTCCGGTGTGAAAAGCGCAATGAAGGAATTGAAAAGTTATGGTCTTGAGGTTGGCGAGATAATTTACGAACCCGGAATGGCTAATCTTGTTCTGGATCAGCAAATTGATGGAAAAACCATAGAGCCCGGAACTATGATATATAAAGGCACACCTGTTGATCTTGTAGTTGGAGACCAGGGAGCTCCGATTGATAATCCGAATATAAAAGGGTTAAATTATTTTGAAGCAGAGACAATACTATTAGGTTCAGGATTAAAAATCGGTGAGATTTTCCAGCAATCAGTTCCTGCAGATTCAGCTGGCGCTGGTACTGTTTTAAGACAAATGCCTCCGGCAGGTCAAAAAGTATATACTGGTACATTGATTGATCTATGGATTGTTGAGGTTGACAGTTCGGCTATTGAAGAAATGAGGCTCATGAATTCAGGCGGAGAAGAATCCCCTGATTTTGAATAATATGTTTAAGTATCTACTGACCATATCCATATTTATTGTTTTCTGGAATGAATCATTTTCCCAGATTGAGGAAGTAATTATTAGTACCGCAGAAACAAAAATTTCATCAAGGTCACGGCAAAATAATGATACAATAATAAATCAAATCCCTTTTTTTGATGATTTTTCTGATCACAGAACAGGGTTTAAACAAGACTTGTGGTTAGTCACTGAAAATGTCGAATTATTAGAGACCGGTGGAGAGAATATACCTTCCATTGGGAGTATTAGACTTGATGGAACCAGAGGAAACGGAAGCGCATACACAAATGCGAATACTAACGGATATGCTGACGAACTCACTTCAAACATACTTGATCTAAGTGTGATACCTGAAACTCAAAGAGATTCTACTTACCTTGGGTTTTACTATCAAAAACAAGGATTTGGAGAAATACCCGACAGTGAGGACTCACTAATAATTGAATTTTTAACTCAATCTGAAAATTGGGTTAATGCATTGAGTATATCCGGGTCAGAAATAACCCAAACGGATACTTTCTTTTATAAATCAATTAAAATTCCTGATTCATTATTCCATCAGAAGTTTATGTTCAGATTTCGAAATTACGGAAATCTTTCCGGACCTTTTGATGCCTGGAATATTGATTACGTAACTCTTCTGAGTAGCCAGGATGGTAACGAAGGTGATTATCCGGACAGAACACTAGTGAGCCTTCCCGGACAATTATTTGATCAATACTATTCTATCCCAATCGATCATCTTAAAGAAAATTTACCTCAAAACACATCTCCAAACGGAGTATTTGGCAAAAATTTATCTTCAAGCTTAAGAGTTGTTGAGTATGGCATGAACCTATTAGATAGGGAAACAGGAACAATTATAGATTCTTTACAAAAACCAATAGTAAAAGACACTATATTTTCAAGACTCGGACAAAAATTATTCTATTCAATTCCTGAAAAAGAATCTTCAAAACTAAATGAATATATCGCCAATCACGATAGTGACAGTCTTTTTATTGAAGGGTTCTTTTATTCTCAACCAGATGACTCTGTTTTTTACAATACCGTTGATTTCAGAGTTAATGATACTGTAAGTGTAGTTTATCCTTTTATCGATTATTATGCTTATGACGACCACAGTCCTGAATCAGGTTTTCAAGCCAATGGTAGTGGATCAATAATTGCGGCTGAGTACATTATTCCTTTTCCTGATACTTTAACAGCAATAGATATTTATTTTTTGAATAATCCGGGCGAACTAATAGTTCCTTATATTTCTACAGACTTAACTACTAACCAAAACAGCAGATCTTCCTCAGTAATTTTACCCGAGGATGGTTCTCCAGCGAGATATAAAATCGATCCATTAGTTGTTGAAGATACTGTTTACGTAGGCTTTCAAAAGTTTGCTGATTTCGGATTACCGATTGGTCTTGATAAAAATTCAAATAATGGTGAAAAAATTTATGTGAATTTGGATGGGTTCTGGCAAAAAAATAGAGATATCAAGGGTAGTATAATGATAAGACCGGTATTTGGTAAACAAGAAATAATTACCGGAATTAGTTTTCCTGCCCCCCTTCAAATACCATTAAAATATATCCGAATCCTTCAAAAGAATATATTAAGCTTTCAAAATCGGTTTATAATTGGTCTATTTATAACATTAAGGGTCAGTTGATACTTGAAAACGATAAGTATGTAAAAGGAAATTATATAAATTTGCATAATCTACCTGAGGGGCTATATATATTTAAGGGATATGATAATAATAAAAAGCCTTTTCAGCTAAAATTTATAATTCAATGAAAAACCACTTATCATCGAAAGAATATTTGAGTTTAAGAGAAAAGAAAGCTTCATTGATAACAATTGACGTAAGAGAGCAGTGGGAGCATGAGGAAGACCCGGTAGGGACTCTGCATATTAGTGTATATGAATTACCAAAAAACCTGGACAAAATAAGCCAGTATAAAAATCACGATATTGTAGTCTGTTGTAAAACAGGAAAAAGAGGATTAATAGCTATGAAATTGCTAAAGGCTAATGGCTTTACTTCCGTAAAAAATCTTGAAGGTGGAATTACTGCATTGAAAGATATTTACGAATTCAATTCCATCTAATCTATTCGGTTTAAGTATTCAGATACTGCCAGCCATTGTTATATATTGGCTTAACAGCCTTTATATTTATCTTCTTGGCCCAGTTGATCTTCTGTTGTGACTTTTACGCTGTATTTGAAAAAACTTAACCTGTTTAAGTAAAGTAACGCCAACGTATATGGATTGAGGAGAACTTTCGATGTCATATTTCACATTCAAAAACTCACCATATGGATCTACAAAAATCTCGTCATATCTTCCTATGTTAGAATGCCCTCTCCTATATTGAGCTTCAATAGAGACGATATATCCCTGCTCAAATTTATAAAAGTACCCAAGCCCAATATTCATACTCCATCCTACCCTATTTAAATCAGAAGGATTAAATGTAGTCCTATCACCATCCGTTGGTCCTTCTTCAAAATTATAGTTTAATTCCTCAAAGGTTAACGGACTTCCTATCTGAGGAGTTATTGTTCCACTTCCACCCAGAAAAACATTTAAAGAAGGTCCTACGCTAAAAAAGAATCTGCTATTACCGGTTGGTATGCTAATCCTTAAATTCAAAGGAAAATCAAGATATCGATAATTTGCTTCATTTGTGTAATTTAACTCAGTCTGAGTCTGACTTTTGCCTTCTACTGTAAATAGGGCTCCACTTTGAATTGCAAATACATCTGAGATATCGTAATGGACAGAGAGTCCTGCAGAAAATCCAGGTTTAAAGCCAAAAGTAGAGAGTTCTCTTTCAGAACTACTTCCAATATAAGTATAACCATGACTTACCCCAATCTCAGGCCCTGCATATAGCTGAGCAAAAGTACTAATTGGAATAAAAATTAATAAAGCAATGAATAAGTAGAAAATCCTAACCATAAAAAAGTACAATTGATTTCAAATATATAAAATCAATTGTACTTTTTTATGTTAAGGTAATAAAATTCTGAAGAACGAATATTTAATATGTCCCTGAAGCTCTTTGTTGTTCTTCGACGAATAAGCGATATCGATCAAAAATTGATCGAACTGCATTTTTTACGATTTTTTGATTATCAGTATAAGTCCCGGCATATAATCCACTTGCATATCCCTGCCAGATTGTAGCACCTTTTTTACGGTCCATGAGCTGGATTAGCATTGTACCCCTGACTAAAGGAATTTTCACAGGATCATACGTATCCTTGTTATTTTCAATCTCTTCCTCATCTTCAGGCTGATATTTTACATAATATTCTAATTCAGGTTGATTATAACCTGTATACTTAAAATCTTCTTCGTATAACTTATAGAATACCAGAATATTGGGGTTCTTATCCTTGTAATTATAACCTCTGACATTCATCCTGTAGAAAATTTCATCACGTATCATATTATCAAGTGTAGTATCTACCGGATTTTCGGAATACATGTCAACAAAAGCAAAAGTTCTATACTTCTTAAAAACTCCCTTATAAGAATAATCTGAATCGGTTACGTATTCATTATAATTTGAACATCCCGAGAATATAAGGGAAACGACAAATAATAACACTAGTAGGTTGATGGATCTATTTTTCATAATACTTTCGGTGTTTAGAACTATTTACGGCTATAACATAATTTAAGATTTAATTGTTTGACTAACAACATAAAATCCAGAATAAATAATGTCAAATCAACGACAAATCGGCAGATTATTCTCATAAAAATGTACTGAAAATAATTTCTATTACTCCTTAATAAAAAAGCACTTCATAAATCATTTGACTACAAAAATCTTAAAAAATATACCCAACCTTGGGTATTTAATATTGGCTGGTTTTTAAAGAAATTAAAAATATCTGCAAAACAATACTTATTGAATTCCATTTGAGTCAGATTATAATCGCATTATTACTATAAAATACTATGTTTAATTTTAAAGATTCACATGTTCAAAAATTGTCTATCATTAACCAATTTCTATTACCAGATAAGGAAATGATATTTTTTGGGCTTAGGGGTTGTACCATTGTATCAGATGATTCGATGGAATTTAAATCTGAGCATTCAATTGAAATAACCAATTATGATCATATACACCCCAATTGTATAATAGGACAATACCACCAGGAAAAGGGAATTGCTCTATTTCCAGGCAGTACTGTACCACATTCCAATCACGTTCTGAAATCTATTTCAAGAAGAGGTTTAGGAACTAATATGTTACTTACAGGATTTTACAATGACTATAGAAAAGGCTGGCATAAAGCAGGGAAGCCAACCGGCCATGAAGCATTCAGACAAGACAATAAATTACCCGTAAGAAGAACTATGGACGATGCTGACTATGATAATGACGACAGGGTGGAATACGGCAGACCATACGATAATATTCACGCTGCATGGTGTATGAGTGCTAATGATCAGAATTTCGCAAGTGCGGGCTGCCAGGTAATTGTGGGATATCCAAAATGTAGAAGAAGAGTAGATCCCAATTTGGACTTACTCCCTGAAACCGGTCCGTGGAAGTACTTTAGACAAAATGCGTATAATATTGACCAGAATTCTTTCAGTTATTTACTATTAACAGGGAAGGATGCTATGAAGGTAGCTACCCAAGGAAACAAAAAGCTATCACCCAGATTGAGATATGGATCTCAAGGGAAATTAGTTAAGGAAGTACAGAAAATACTCAAGGACAAAAACTTTTATGAAGGAAGAATTGACGGGGATTTCGGATCAAGAAGTCTGCGAGCCGTCTTAGAATTCCAGGAGGCAAACTTTGGTTTGAATGGAGATGATGGTATTGTTGGCCCCATTACGGCCTCAGCATTAGGGATAAAGTGGCCAGAGAAATATTAATATTATTCAAATGTTCGCGAAAATTATTAGTTCCAATTAATTTGGTGATATAAAATTACAACGGACATTTTGCTTTATAGATAGTTGCTTTATGATTACTTTTAATTGTATAGCTAGTACCTGCTTTTACTACAGCAACTTCTCCCTTTTGCAGATTAATTAATGAATCACCAGAAAAAACCACCTCTCCTTCGATCACAATCATTAGTTCTAAATTGATAGAAATTGAAGAATATAATTTATCCGTAGGTAAATGAAGCTCACTTAGCTCAAAATCTTTTGCAGTACTTCTATAAATTTTTTCAATAGAATCTGGTTGTAGTTCACCTTTCAAAATAACAGGTAAAGTAGAATCAAATTTAATATTATTCAATAACTCTGGTACATCTACAAACTTGTGTGTAAGGCCACCTCGTAATACATTATCAGAATTAGCCATCAATTCCATATTCTGACCTTCTAAATATGCATGGGGAATTCCGGCATCCTGAAATATAGCCTCACCGGGATTGATTTGTACAATATTAAATAGGAAGATGGAATATATTCCCTTATCCATTTTATTATCAGTACAAAAAGATTTAAAAGCTTTAATCGCCCAAAATTCCGGACTCGATTTATCCCATTCAAGATTAGTTGATAAAAGTCTGCTTTTTAATGCAGATAAAATTTTATCGGTTACTGACTGTGGTTCATGCATCACTTGTCGGTACAATTCTTCAATAGAGCCATTTTCAAATGTAGATAACAGGTGATTCAATTCAGGAACCCGTTTCAAGTTCTCTCTTAAATTTTTCTCTGGCAAAAATCCATGTAACAGCCAAAAATCACTTAGGGCAACCATAATTTCAGGCTTATGATTGTCGTCCTTAAAATTTCTATTTGGTGAATTTAAGGGTATCCCCTTTTTATTTTCAATATTGTAGCCCTTTTCAGCTGCTTTCTTAGAAGGATGAACTTGTATAGATAACATTTCGGCTACATCCAGTACCTTGAATAAAAATGGTAGCCTGCCAAATCGCTTAAATACCAAATCGCCCAGTAATTCAACTGGGTAATTTCCAATTAAATCCAGAAGAGATTGATCAGTATCCTCCACCGTTGAGGGCCTTTCATATGCGTGCCCATCCAATATTCGGCAAAAGGTTTACCATTAGGCTGAATCTCCAATAAAGAAGGAATAAATCTTTCACCTCCCCAGGGATAATTTTGTATAACACCTTTAATTTTAAAAATATCTGGTATCCTGAAAGACATATCAATCATGCGAATTATTTATCGATTCGATTATTCTTGCAATAGGATACAATCCTCTATGCTGAACTTTTTGAATACCTTTATTATCATACCACAACATATATGGGTAAACTAATTCCTTCTCTAAAACTGTTTTTACTTCTTCACGTGATGCCTGGGCGAAGGTGATAAATGAATTCTCTTGAGGAAGAATAGAATTTTTAAAATCTTTTATTACTTCCAGGTCTTCGAATAAAATAAAGATGACTTCTGTATTTACGAACCTATCAATATAATTTTCAAGCTCGTTTATCTCTTTTTTACAGTAATCGCATTGTGTATTTACGAGGAATACAATAGTATGCTTATCATCTCCCAAGCTTGAAACAGAAGTTTTTTTATTATCTAAAAGAACTAGTGAAATATCCGGTATAGAAGGTTTATTTGACTCATCAGGTTTAATAAAAATATAGAATTGGTAAATTATTGCGATACCAAACAAGATCAATATGGCTGTTTTAAAAATCTTTTTCATCTGGATAATTCATTAATTTTAAATGCTGATTCTCTAATAATGCTAATAGTAGTGGTATCATGGTTATAAACTGAATACCACCCCTGTCGTTCATGTGGTGGATCACCTGTTAAATCACTATTCCTATCCCACATTTGCCCAGGTTTAGAAGGGTTACCCTCTCCTCCCCACGACCAAAAGTTACTTCCCTGAATTAAACCTCCATCTATAATATTTTGATAGGCATAATCAAATACATATTCATAAAACCTATTTCTATAGTGCACAGAAGAAGTAATCGAAAAATCAGCATTATCTCTGCTAACACCAAATTCTTCTATAACTACAGGCTTGTTTAATTTTTTAGCTTTTTTTAATTGACTATCAAGGTATTTTTCAGCTTTTTGAAGAGCCTTGGAAAATGTCTCAGGATTATTAGGATCATACCAGCTCCAGTTTTGTATCCAAAGGTGAATAGTAGCATAATCAATAGCCTCAAATTGATTGTCTTTATATAAATCAACTCCTGCCTGATCTGACCCGGTGTCGCCTTCTGCACCCAAAGAAATCATATGATTTTTATCAATCCGGTTTAAAAATTCAGAGGTATTTTTAATCCATGATCTGTAATCCTTCTTATAGTCATACCCTCTTGGTTCATTAGCTAATTGCCAGGAAAGAATAGTTGGGTCATTTTTATACCTTTCACCTGTTATTGAATTTATACGATTAATTATCTCCCTTAAATTTTTTCTATAAAGCCTTTGAGCCTTGTTACTCTTATAAAACGATGCGGAATAATTGATAAACGGATCCCAGCTATCTCCATTTTCGATATCAGGTAATGGAATATCTGAACCTTCAGCCCATGATACATATTGTGGCATACCTCCACTCCACATCCAGAAATTATTCAATACCACTACAGCGGTCATGTTTCGCTTTCTTAATTCATTTAATAAAAAGTCTAATCCTTTAAAAACCTCTTCATTATATTTTCCTTTTGAAATTAATAATGGAGGAGATATTTGATACTTCCCACTGCCTTCTGAGGACCCCAGTATCCGAAGATTTTTGATACCAAGGGATTGCAAATGATCTAATTCCCTAATCAAGCGATCACGATCTCCAGGACCTGACTCCATTCCTAAATACATTCCATACCAATAATTTGCACCTAGGAATTTATATTTTACATTTCCTTTATAGAAGTGACCAGAATCAACCCTTATGAAATCAGTTACCTGAGAAAAAGTTGAAATGTTTATTAAAAACAGACCTAAAAAAACAATGAATCTCATGCCACGAAATTCTTTAAATTTAAAGCACTTTAAGGAGGTCATATCTACCAAATTTGATAGGTGAATTTTACAATTGGTCTTCATTCTGGTTTAAACCATCATGCGTTTCTTCTTTATAGTTTGATGGATTGACCTTAAATTGCTTTTTAAAACACTTCCTGAAATATTGAAGATCAGAAAACCCACAAAGATATGTTGTTTCAGAAACTGTGTACTCTCCTGTTTTAAGTAATTGAGCTGCCCTTTTCAGGCGAATATTCCTTATAAATTCATTACCTGAAAGCCCTAACATAGCTTTTAATTTTCTATATAACTGCATCCTGCTTAATCCTACGTCCTTTCCAAGATCTTCAACGGAGTAGTCAGAATTAGACATATTTTTTTCTATGCTATCTAATGCTGTTTGTATGAAAGCTTCATCTGATGAGGTAAAAGAAACCATACCTGGTTCTAACTGAAGGTCATTTCTGTCATTAAAAATTTCACGTAACTTTTTCCTCTGCCGAATTAAATTATTCACTCGTACTTTTAATAAACTACTGGAAAAAGGCTTTGAAATGTAATCATCCGCTCCACTTTCGTATCCTTCAGTTTCAAAGATTAAAGATGTACGTGCAGTAAGTAAAATAACCGGAATATGAGAGGTTTTTGTATTTGTTTTCAGGTTTTTACATAGAGCAATCCCATCCATGACAGGCATCATCACATCGCTAATCACCAAATCAGGGACTTCATCAATTGCAAGCTCAAGAGCCTCTTCACCATTTGATGCTTCTAAAACAATATACTTTCCTAAAAACGTAGATTTAATAAATGACCTGACATCAATATTATCTTCTACTATAAGGATTTTATCCAGATCTTTTATATCAACATTGTTAACTTCAACTTCATTAGAAACTACTCCTTCTAAACTCAATGCGTCATCCAGGTATTTTTCGATTCTTTCACTATTTTTAAAATCGTCAATTATCTGGTCATCATTAAAATGTCCTCGACCTTTCTTTATGGTAATTTTAAATTGCGTTAGCTCATTTTGTATACTATTAAAAGTAATTTCCGCATGATGCAAACGAACCAGGCTATTAACCAGTGCTAATCCTATACCAGTTCCTTCAAATTCTGTTTCACCAGAATAAAATCTTGTGAATATCTTATCAAAATTTTCCTTTGGAATACCAATCCCATTATCCTCTACAATCAGGTCAACAGTTTCCTGGTTTTCAATTATTTTAATCGTTACCTCCCCACCTTTGGGTGTATTTTTAAAAGAATTAGAAAGTAAGTTGTATAAGATTTTTTCAAATTGATCTCTGTCAAAATAAAGATCAATTATATTGGAAGAACTGTAAATATCGAATTCAATACCTAATTCTTCAGCCCTGGAATCAAACGATAATTTAATCTCTTTAACAAATTTCACAAAATTCCCTTCTGCCACATTAATCTTTAGGTTACCCGATTCTGCTTTACGGAAATCTAATAATTGATTTATTAGCCTAAGAAGCCTCGAAGTATTTCCTCTAACGATCTTAAGTTGTTTTTTCGTGAAATTATCTGTGCTTGCCTCAATAAGATTTTCAACAGGACCTAAAATCAAAGTGAGAGGAGTTCTGAACTCATGAGACACATTAGTAAAAAATTGAAGCTTGGCTTTATTAGTACTTTCAAGGCTCTCTCTTTCAAGCCTTGCAAGTTTTAAATTATTCTTATAAGTAGTTCTGGCTATAATTAGATATCTGAACCCGACTAATAGCAATATAAAACATACACTAAATAATATATATGCCCAGATAGTTTTCCACCAGGGAGGCAAAATTTTAATAGATAATTCTGCCGGATTTTCTGACCAGTCACTTCCATTAATGGAAGCCCTGACCCGAAAGGTATAATCACCGGGTTTTAAGGTTGTAAATGATATGAATCTTTCTTTCCCTAAAAACACCCAATTATTATTCAAATTAGACATTTGATAGGCGTAAACTATGTCATTTTGAGAGGTAAAATTTATACCTGTAAAATGGATCGTAAAAAAATTCTGGTTATTTTCCAGGGCTATATCTTTAGTATATAGCAGGCTATTTTTAAGTATATCGTGATTCCCTCCTATTGTAAGTGGTTCATGAAATAAACTGACTCCAGAAAGATAGACATTCGGAGAATTACTGTCTGTCTTTATTTCATAGGGATTAAAAAGATTAAAGCCGTTATTCCCTCCAAATACTAATCGCCCATCCGAAAGTTTATATGAACTTCTAGGCATAAACTGATAGCCTTGCAATCCATCATCTACATCAAAATTCTGAAACGTCTTTAGTACGGGGTCAAATTTACATATTCCCCTGTTTGTACTAATCCAAATATTACTTTTATTATCCTCAAGTAGACCAACAATCACATTATTGGGTAAACCATCTTTTGTTGTAAATAATTTAAATGAATCAGTTTCTCTATCGTAGAGATTGAGCCCGGCCCCATTTGTTCCAACCCAAATTCTGTTTTTACTATCCACCAAAACACTATTGAGGGCATTCAGTGCAATTGACTTTTCATCTCCCGCTTTATAATGCTTAAATTTCCCGGATTCAGGATCAAATCTGTCTAACCCTTTAAATTCCGTGACTATTAATAAATCTCCATTGTAATCTTCTGCTATCTGATTTATTGCTGATCCGGCAAAAGATTCAGCGTTCTCAGGATCGTGTGTATAATTTATAAAGTAGTCATTAACCGGATCATATTTACTTATTCCATTTCCCCATGTTCCAATCCAGATATTTTTTTTGGAATCTTCGAAAATCTCATAGACATTGTTATCCGTTATAGAATTCTTATCATTTTCATTGTGAATGTAATGAGTGATTTGACCATCAGGAGAAATCTTATTTAAGCCATTCCCCCACGTACCAATCCAGAGATTTCCTTTGCTATCATATTTTAAGGATAACGTCTTATCACTGGCCAATCCATTATTATTCCTGGTTAATTTTTCAAAAGTATGATTCTGCTCATTATAGATATTTACCCCTCCACCATCAGTTCCTATGACAAGTTTCCCGTTTTGTGTCTCAGTAAAACCTGTAATTTTATCACTCGATAAACTACCGGGTTCATATCCTTTCTTTTTAATGTGATTAAATTGATGTCGGTAAGGATCGTACATGCAGATACCTCCAAGTCGCGTGGATACCCACATTCTTTCTTGATGATCAATAAGAATACTTGTAATTATATTACTCGACAGACTATAAATATCACCAACTGTACTACTATAAGTTTCAAATACTCCATCTCCCTTGTATAGCGATAGTCCATTATCTGTGGCAACCCAAATTTCACCTGCTTCATTTTGAGTAATATCATATATATAATTATCAGGAAGCAAGCTTTCAGGACCTTTGCGAAGAAAAATACTAGATGAATCGGTAAAATCGATAATACTTATTCCCGAATTAAAGTGTCCTGCCCATAAATTATTGTCTTTGTCAAATAATAGCGATATAACCTTTTTTGAACTATATAATTTTGTATTTAAAAGCTCAATTTGATTATTTTTTATGGTGTAAATTCCCTTTTCTGAACCAATAAATAATGATCCATCAGGTCCATTTAATATGCTATGAATAGTTTGATCATTTAATAACTGAAAACTATCCGGCAAATCTATAAAACTGTTTTTTCGAGTGTCGAAAGCAAATAATCCGGCCCCAGTACCTACCCAAAGAATTGAATTTTCTGATATAAAAAGCGAATAAATGATATTAGCATCAGAATTACTTTTTTGCGAAATAGGTCTAAAAGTAAAAAATCGGTTTAATCTTCTATCGTATTTATTTAGCCCATCGTAAGTGCCTATCCAAAGATTACTTGAATCCCCTCGATCAAGGCAAAAATTCTGTTGTTACTTATATTTAATTTCTCCTTATCATTTGAACCATAGGTAAAAGTGGTAAACTCATATCCATCAAATTTATTCAACCCATCATCAGTACCAACCCAGATATACCCCAGTGAATCTTGTATTATGCAGGAAGTGTTCATATTTGAAAGCCCACGTTCCATTCCCATATTTTCAAACCTGATATCGGTCTGAGAAATCACATTTAATGCTGAGAAAAAAAAAGCACTAAGACAAATTAACAAACTGGCTCTCATACACTTATATAACTAATTATTCAATCGCATATAGCATTCAATCATGGCTCTACCGTTGTGATATGGACATTTCCATGGTCCGGCCTTATCCTCTCTTTTATCTATTATCCCCTCTTTGGATATTTTCCAAAACCATTCTCCATTTTCCCTGTCAATAAGGTTATTTTTAATAAAAACCCAGGATTTTGAAACTTGTTCCAAATACTTTTTATTCCCTGACAATTGCCAGGCATTGATTAATCCAACCAGTGCTTCTGCCTGGGGCCACCAATGTTTATCAGAATCTGTGATTCCATTTTCATCTCCTTCATTCATTAGACCGCCATCGTCATCCATTCCATCCAGGGAAGCATTGACCATATCAATAGCAATCTTATGAACCTTTTTAATAACCTCTTCTTCACCAATGATTTCTGCAGCTTCAAATAACAACCAACTACCTTCAATATCATGACCAAAAGAAAACTCATCACTAAGGAGCTTCCAATTTTTATCATAAAATAGATTAAAATGGTAATCGGAAGATACAAACAAATTGATCATTAAGTCAATAAGGCCCTTTAATTTATATTTTAAGTCCTCATCCTTCCATACCCGATATAAATTTGTATAAGCTTCGAGAATATGAAGATGAGTATTCATAGTTTTTTGAGCATTGAGGTCTTTTTCACTTAATCTTACATCTTCCATAGGATTCCATTTCCTATCTAATGCTTCCAAATATCCATTGAAGCTAGAATCAAAAGCTTGCTTTTCGATTAGATTGTAAATATCTATAGAAGTACTTAATGCTTTTTCTTCCTGAGTGATTTTGTAATATTCAGTCAATCCATAAATGGCAAAAGCCTGAGCATATATTTGCTTCTTTGATTCTACAGGATTACCATTAAAATCCAAAAGCCAGTAAACTCCTCCAAAATCCCGGTCTATGAAGTGATCAAGAATATAATGAAAGGCTCTATCCGCTAATTTTCTATATTTTCCGTCAGGAATTAAGTTAAAGCCAGCTGAAAATGTCCATAAAATTCGTGAATTTAATATTACACTTTTATCAGCTTTATTTTGTAGTTGGTTTTCCCCATCGATTCTACCATAAAAACCTCCATGGCTTTTGTCAACCATATTAAAGGACCAATAATCTAATATATTGATGAGTTCATTCTTAAACTCGAAAGGTTTTAAGTCTTCTATCATATAAATCAATCATTTCAAGTCTATGCTGCTACAAAATCCTTTTCTTTCTCTTCGACTAAATCCTGTTTTACTTTTGACATGGTAGACTCATCCAGCTTATATGAGCGAATAAAAAGAAATGCCATTAACGCTCCCAGGCCAGCAATCACACTTATCATAAGTCGAATACCCAGGATAGCCGTTTCTGTCTGTTCAACATTGGGTTCAAAACCAAAGGCGCTAAGCATCCAGCCAGATAGTGCTCCTCCGATTGTCCAACCAAATTTTTGAGACATAGACCCTGATGAAAACACCAGGCCGGTAGCTCGTCTTCCGGTCTTCCATTCAGAATAATCTGCAATATCAGCATACATAGACCATCCAAGGGGCAATACAATCCCTGAACTTATCCCAAGAAGAATATTTAGTCCATAAATAGTGAATATCTGATTCGAGTCAACAAAAAAGAAAATAAAACTGAATATGGCAGAGGTCAATGCTGAAAGAATAAAAGTATTTTTCTTTCCAAAACGAGATGAAAGTGGTTTAGCTAAAACAACACCAACGATATTAGTGGCTAACCAAATAGACATATATGCTGAAGATAAATTTGCAGATGACCATTCATAGGTATTTCCAAAAACATTAACGACCTGATCACCAACTACATATTTGAAGTAGAATAAAATGGATCCATCACGCATCGAAATAAAAATGAGTGTTGAAATATTAGCTCCCAGCATGATAAACCAGGGTTTATTTTTCCAAAGATCCTTTACATCATCCTTAAGCGTTCCGGACTTTTCCTGTTCGGGAATTACACGTTCTCTTGTACCAAGGAATACTAATATAAAAAGCACAACCGCCACGATTGCATATATTGTAATAGTAACATGAAAGCCATCTGCTTCACTGCTACCTTTACTGAAATATTCAATCAATGAGTTTGCCGTGGCGGTAACAAACAATCCTCCTGAAAAAGCACCGATAAATCTCCATGAAGCCAGCGATGTTCGCTGGTCTCCATCATTAGACATCACTCCCATTAAAGAACCATATGGCACATTAATGGCAGTATACACCATCATCATTAAAGTATAAGTAACATATGCATAAACCAGCTTTCCTGATTCATTCAGCTCTGGAGTTGTAAAAGTCAAAACACCTATCAATCCGAATGGTACTGCCACCCAAAGAAGATAGGGTCTGAACTTGCCCCATCTTGTTGTTGTACGATCACTAATAACACCCATGATCGGATCATTGGCTGCATCCCATATCCTGGTTACCAAAAACATAGTTCCCACCGCAGCTGCTGAGATTCCAAACACATCAGTATAAAAAAACAGCATATACATCGAAAACAACTTCCAGAACATAGAAGATGCAAAATCACCAAGTCCGTAAGCTACTTTTTCGGAAACTGGTAATTTTCCTATTATATGTTTCTTATCTAAGCTTTGCATTCTTCATATATTCTAAATTCTTTTTAATCAAATTATTACGTGTTTTAACTGAAGCATAAGAAGTCAATCCATCAGCAGGTGTATTTTTGCAATAATCAATTAATCTCTCAACTGTGCTGGTTGCAACATGCATTCTTGTGTCTGAGGAAGCGTAATAGATATAGACTTCTCCATTTTTCACTATCCATCCATTAGTAAATAGGACATTGGAAACATCGCCAACTCTTTCCTCTCCCTGGGGGGCCATGAAATGACCGGCAGGAGAATAGATAACCTCTGAAGGATCATCCAGAGAAGTCATAAACATATATAATACGTATCTCAGGCCAGCGGCAGTATTTCTTACTCCATGGGCTAAATGAAGCCAACCCTGTTCAGTTTTGATTGGTGCCGGCCCCTGCCCATTTTTCACTTCCTTGATAGTATGATATACTTTTGGATCTATTATTTTCTGATCTTTGACTATTGGAGTTTCAATATCGTCAATCAGTGCCCAGGCAATTCCACCACCACTTCCTGCATCAATAAACCCATCCTGAGGCCTTGTATATAATGC